>JBAJNL010000013.1:0-32005 GCA_036881885.1 Holosporaceae bacterium | reverse complement strand
TGTGGGACGTTTAACGTTGGGTGTATTGATTGCACAAGATCTTGCGATTGTGCCCATGATTTTGATTATCCGCGACCTTGATCAGGGTATTCGGTGGGGCACATTAAGCTTTAAGATCATTACCGCATTGGGCATTTTATCGTTTTTGGTTTGGTTTTTTGGGCGTGCGCGCAAGGTGCCCGTTCTGGTTCGTTTTTCGTCTGAAAAGCCCGACTTGCCTTCATTGGTGGGTTTGTCTTTTTGTTTTGGGTTTGCAACGCTTTCAGGCTTTATGGGCCTGTCTGTTGCCTATGGGGCCTTTCTTGCAGGTTTGATTTTGGGCAACCTTAAAGAGCGTCCCTTGCTGATGCAGGTGATCATGCCGATCTACAGCGTTCTGGTGATGACTTTTTTCTTATCTGTTGGTCTGTTCATTGATGTGCGCTTTATCTGGACGCACATTTGGTTGATTGCCACACTTTCGCTGGGTGTAATCATTTTTAAAACGCTGATGAATTTCGGTATCTTGCGTCTTTTAAGGCAGCCTTGGCCCACAACCTTCTTAGCTGGTGTGGTCTTGTCACAAATGGGCGAGTTTGCCTTTTTGCTGATCTCAATTGCGCGTGACAGCCGCATTGTGACGGCCTATGACCAGCAGCTTCTCATTACGTTAACGGCTATTTCTTTGGCGATTAGTCCTTTGTGGCTTTCAATGGCGGGTAAATTGCGCAGTTACCATCTAAGAGCGCAAGCCTCGTTTGATCAAACCTTTAGGGTGTATATGCATCTTTTGGGCGGTTGGGCCGAACGTCTTTTTTTAAAGAAAAAGATCACCGCCACCGAAGAAAAGCGCTTGTTGACACGCAAACCTGAGGCGCCAAAGGAAAAGACAAAAGAGCCTTCTGCAAAAAAGGATTAACCGATCAGGTTCGGGTTTTTCAGGCGCGGTCTTTGTTGTAAGGATTGCTTTTTCGTGTGGCAGCTTTTAAAGTGGACACCAAGATTGATGGCGTTATCTAGACTTTAGGCATGATCAAAATTGTTGTTCCCAAAGAAACGGGACCGGGTGAAAAACGTGTGGCTCTTACACCTGATGTGGTGGGTAAGTTTTGCGCAAGCGGTCACACGGTGGTTGTTGAAAAAGGCGCCGGCGAACACAGTTTTTTTGATGATACCGCCTTTACAGCGAAAGGTGCCTTGATGGCGCCCGATGCAAAAAGCCTTTACAAGGGTGCGCAGCTTGTGGCAAAAGTGGGTCCCTTAACAGACAAAGAGTGGTCACTGGTTGAGAAAAACACCGCCGTTGTAGGTTTGTTGGGCGATATAAGTCAGGCACGTTTGGGTACGCTTGCTGAAAAACAGATCAAACCGTTTAGCCTTGAAAAACTGCCGCGCATTAGCCGGGCGCAGACCATGGATGTGCTGTCATCCCAAAGCACCATTGCAGGCTATGCAGCAGCCATTATGGCAGCATCCAAAGCACCAACCTTGTTTCCATTGCTGATGACGTCGGCGGGTACATTGGTGCCAGCGCGCGTTTTTGTGTTGGGTGCGGGTGTGGCCGGCTTGCAGGTGATTGCAACGGCAAAACGCCTTGGTGCCATGGTGATGGCGTACGATGTGCGGCAAGAGGTGAAAGAGCAAGTTCAAAGTTTAGGTGCTGACTTTTTGGACATCGATCTTGCGTCACAAGAAGTTGAAGGCTCTGGTGGTTATGCCAAAGAGCTTTCTGATAAAACAAAAGAATTACAGCGTGCCGCCATTCAAAAAGCCCTTGAACGTGCAGACGTTGTGATTACCACAGCGCTTGTGCCGGGCAAAAAGGCGCCTTTGTTGTTAACACAAGAGATGATGAAATCACTCAAACTGGGTGCGTTGGTCATTGACATGGCAGCCGAGATGGGTGGCAACTGCGAGGTCACCGTGGCGGATCAAACCATTTTGCACAATGGTGTGTTGGTGATTGGTCCTTCAAATATGCCCTCGCTGTATCCAAGGGATGCCTCTCTTTTTTATGCAAAGAATATCTTTCATTTTGTGCAGTTGTTACTAGACGACAAGGGCGCTTTGAAAAAAGCGCTTGAAGACGAGATTCTGATAGCCACTTTTTTGGGTGCCACGGTACATAAACAGCGCAGTGCGCGTTCATCCTAAACGTTGAGAAAACGCAGAGGCTTTGCGCTAAAAGTGAAAACCTGCTTTCAAAGGTGGGCAGCCAGGATGATTAAAACGACGGGTGCGCTGGTATAGCGGCGCCTGCTTGTTTCTTGACCACAAGAGATACATTGTTCATGGTTTGCGTCAGCGGTTTTTGCACGGCAACCTCGCTTGCGAGAAGTTTTTTGAGCAGCTGATAATTGAGCGTGTGCCCTGATGCATACCCTTCGACGTGTCCTAAAAAGGCGTGTCCGGCAAGGGCCCAATCGCCCACAAGGTCAAGTATTTTGTGTCGAGCGCATTCGTTTTCACCGCGAAAGCCTTCAGGGTTCAAAGGTTTTCCGTTCTGAAGAACCAGCGCATTATCCAGGCTTCCACCCTTAATGAACCCCATTTGCTTCATATGTTCGATGTGCGCTTTGCGAGAGAACGTGCGCGCACTTGAGATGTCTTGATAAAAATTGTCGCCTTGACGATAGGTGTATGTGTGCAACAGACCTTCCTCTAAAGGCATCGTCATGGTCACAGAAAAAGTGTTAGATGGGCTGATTTGAAGCCAGCTTTCTTGGTGCTGCACACGGATATCGCGCGTGACTTTAACCAAAGAGGGTGCGGCTTGCGCAATGCCCTTTTGTTTAAGAAGGCCGCTTTCTTCAATCAGATCCATCCAAGGGCGTGCGCTGCCGTCTAGAATAGGAATTTCAGGGCCATCCACCGTGATAAGGACGTTGTCTACTGATAAAGCCCAAAGGGCAGCCATTAAATGTTCAACAGTTGCCAGTGTGTCTTGTGTGTGTGGTGATTGCAGCGTTGTATGGTAACTTGTGCTGGCAATGTGTTTAAAAGAGGCCGGAATCACTGCAGGTGTCTGCACATCAGTGCGCTTAAAAACAATGCCATGGTTGAAGGGAGCAGGGTACAACGTGACCGTTGCTGTTTTTCCACTGTGGACACCGACGCCCTTATGTGTTGCCGAGCGTAACAAAGTGTTCTGATAAGATGCGGACAAACTGCTTTACCTTCCGTGTTGATGTCCCTAACATAAGCAAAACATGTGCATACTGCAAATCAATGATTCTAACAATTTATGACATAGTTTTTTGCAGCAGGGAGCATGAGAAGCGTCGTTTTGGGGCGCGTTTTTTAGATTGTAAGTGTGTGGTGGTGTTTGGTGTTTTTCAGCAGTAAAGCAATCAAAAGGCTTTGTTATGTTTTGGGGGTCTTCTGCCTGCTGACCCTTCTTTTAAAGGGTGTTCTCTCTTTTTACCCCTTATCCCTTAAACCTTATATTCCTCTGGCTACAAAGCGGCTGCCAAAAGGTACAAAAGTGACCGTTGACGGTTTGTATCTCACCTGGCAGCAGTGGCTGCGTCCTTTTGAAGTGCAAGCGCGCCAGCTGCATGTGACTTATGCGGCCAGTGAAGGGGTGTATACTTTCAAGGCCAAGACCTGCGGCGTGCTTTTTTCGTTGTGGAAAATTGTCCGAGGTCATTTTGAGCCCGCCAGTGTTTACATAAAAGACTTTTCCTATACAAAGGTGACCAAGAAAACGAAGCAAAAACCCACCTTGCAGCAAAATCCTCTTCAGCATGTCACGACTGTGCTGGGATTGATGCCACAAATGACCATAACGATCGATAACCGTTCTTCGGTGAATAATTTGTGGCTGAAGTTTTGGCGCGAGCAGGATCACTTACGTTTTCGCGTGTCGCATCTTTATGGTGATTTTGCCCTCACATGCAAATTACCCTCAAAAGATGACATGGTTTTTTCAGGAGAGGGCGATGCCACACTGCATTTTATTGTCCTTAGAAACTTTGTTAAAGATCTAGATGGCGTGAAGGTGAAGTCTTTTTTTCGCGTTGCCTATAACAAAGCAAAAGGTGGTTTTGAAGGCGCCATTTCTTTAAACAGTGCGCATCAAGGTTCACCTTTCAACTTTGTGGCAGATGTTGCCTTGGATGAAAAACAAGCAGTTATTAAAAAGCTTGTTTTAAGCGACAAGGTGATCTCTGCGACGGCAACGGGTGGATTGGTGTTTTCAGACAACCTGCCGCTTGATGTGTCTTTAGCGCTTCAACCTATTACTTTGGCGCAGCTGATGCAGCGTTGGCCAGTACATCTGGCGTCGGCAGCGCGTACATGGGTGAAAGAGAATCTGTCTGGTGGCAGGGTCGGCGCGCGCCTTTTGATCAAGCGTGCTTTGTTGGACAAAAAGGGGCCTCCTTTAACGGGAGAACTTGATATCAAAGAGACTAGGATTCGTCTTTTTGATGGTGTCTTTTTTGTTAACAACGTGTCTGCCAAGGGAGCATTTGATGACAAAAGCCTCACATTTAACGTTGAAAAGGGCACGTTGCAAAATCAGCGCCTCACCAAAGGTCATATTGCGATTACAGGCCTTGATAATGACAAAGAGTTTTTTGAGCTCAAGGCTGATTTTAAGGGTGATATACCCGATATGCTTGATATTTTGTCAAAGAAACCCCTTGAATACACGCAAAAAATACCTGTGCCTGTGGACTCGCTAAAGGGCAATATCGCAACGCATTTGCATTTGACGTTTCCTTTGTTACAAGAAATTCCCAAAGAGCGTGTGCATGTTGATGCCGAAGCACTTTTGGACACTGTGCGTTACGTTTATCAGTGGCCAGGCGAGACGCAAACGTACCCTGTGTCTAATGGGTCTTTTAAGCTTAATGTCGGGAATAAATCTTTGCTTCTTGAAGGTTCTGGCGATGTGCTTGAGCAGTCACTGACCTTGTTTTTAGAAGAGTATTTTGATGACCAGAGCAAATCTTTCTTAAAGATAAAAGGGCGCCTGACCCCTGCCTTTTTAGAGCGATTTGGTTTGGGGGTTGTCTCTCGCGTGGTGCCATCGCCTTTTGAGGGTGCTGTAATATATCACTTAGATGGACGTTCGGCGTTGCATGTTGAGGCTGACTTTCAAGAGGCGCTTTTAGATGTGGGTGGGTTGCTGAAGAAGCCCAAGAAAGTGCCCGCCACGCTTGCGCTTGATGTTGATCTTAAGCAAAAAAAGATGGCGGAGATTGTGTTTCGAGCCCCTTTTCTGGATATGCGCGGCGCTGCAACGTTTGATGATAAGTGGCATCCTGCAAAAGCTTCATTTATGGGTAAAACGCCAAAATTGCAGGATTTCTTGCTAACATTTGCGTACGCAGATAAAACGTATCGCATCGATCTTTCGGGTAAGCGTGCCCACGTTAAAAATCTTGTGCACAATTTGCTTGCATCCGATAACAGTAAAAGCAAAGAAAGTACTGCGCTGTCTAATGGCCAGCGTGTTTCAGTTTCGGCAAATCTTAAAGAAGCTGTGATCGAGCCTGGATATCCGCTTTGCGATGTGTCGCTCACGTATCAGGGTGTGCAAAAGGGCAAAACATTTGTCACAGAGAATCTTGTGGTCAGAGGCAAAGGTCCCGTTAAAGGCAAACAAAAAAAGCCATCGTCTTTTTCGGTAAGGAAAAAACCAGCCCCCAAAGAGTTATCTGCTTTTGAAATCAAAACAACAAATGCCGGTTATTTGCTGGCTGCAATGGGCTGGCTTTCAAACGTGAAAGATGGCAGCTTGCTGGTGAATCTTGATGAGAAAAGCCCTACCTCTGGATTTGAGGGACTGCTTGTTGCAAAAGATTTTGCGATTCAAAAAACAACATTTACTCAGCGCTTTTTTATCACGCTAACATCGCCCACAAGCTTTCTTCGCTTGTTTTCAAAAGGTGATATGTCTGTGGCGGATCTAAGGGTGCGTTTTGCGCTCAAAGACGGCGTGTTGACAATGAAGCGCGCCAACGCCTCTTGCATAGATACGGCTTTTGCTTGGAAAGGGTGGATCGACTTTAATCAAGACGTCATTGATGTGGCCGGTAATGTGATTCCGGCTTACTTTTTAAATCGCCTTATCACGTCAATTCCCATTCTTGGGCGCTTGATTGCAGGTTCAAAAGATGATGGGTTGTTTGCAACGCGTTTTTATGTGAAGGGTCCTCTTAAAGATCCGAAGGTTAGCGCGAACCCCTTGCAAATTATCACGCCCGGTTTCTTAAAAGAGCAATTTCAAGAAGAGGAAGAGAAAAAAATTGACAAAGAGCGTCCCCGCACTTAAGTCAAGTTTGTGTGATGAAAAAAACAGATCGTACGCTTTTTTTTAAGGCGCTTTTAAGCCAAGAACCGCGCCTTGAGACCGAGCTTTTTTATACAAACGCTTACACGTTGCTTGTAGCTGTTGTGTTATCAGCGCAGGCAACGGATGCTGGTGTGAATAAGGCGACAGCTTCTCTTTTTAAAAGGGTGTCGTCGCCGCAAGAGATGGTTGCGCTTGGCGAGGAAGGACTTCGGCAGGCCATTCGCACCATTGGTCTTTACCCCACAAAAGCACGTCATGTGATCGCTTTGTCTCGCTTGCTGTTAGAAAAACACCAAGGTGCTGTTCCCTCGGACAGGGAGGCGCTTGAGGCCTTGCCAGGTGTGGGGCGCAAGACGGCCAATGTTGTGTTGAATGTGTTTTTCAATCAGCCGACCATTCCTGTGGATACGCATGTTTTTCGTGTGGCCAATCGTACCGGTCTTGCGCCAGGCAAAACACCGCTTGAGGTGGAAAAAAAGCTGCTTCAATGTGTGCCCAAAGCTTTTTTATCGCGGGCGTACCACATGCTTATTTTTCACGGACGGTATACCTGTAAGGCCCGCAAACCTCTTTGTGCGCAGTGCCCTGTTAGCACTTTTTGCGCCTACTTTAAACGTGAAAAGCCCAAAGAAAAACTAGCCTAGGTTTTTGAGTGTGTCCTCAAGCCATGTTTTAAGGTCGTCTTCGTCCTGGCTGCCACCGACACGCAGATCAAGGATCTCGCCTTTGTGAAAAAGAATTAGTGTTGGCAGGCTCATGATGTTATAGGTTGTGGGGGTGTGAGGACTTGTTTCAACGTTCAGGCTAAAGCCCTCAAGGCGTCCTTCAAAGCCCTTTAGAACAGCCTCTAAAAAGGGCATCAGATTTTTGCAAGGTGTGCACCATGTTGCCCAAAAGTCTACAAGGACTGGTAACTTGCTTTCGAGCACATCTGCTTTAAACGTGTTATCAGTGGTGGCTTGCATGCATTGTCTCCAAACAATTCATGCCTTACCCTGACGCATGCTACTTTGAAAATCAAGATTCTTTTTGAAAAAGCGCTCAAGCCATTAAAGGCAGAAGAAAGAATGTGTTATAGTAAGCGCACAAAGTGTTTTTTTTGGGTCAAGGAGGTGTCAATGACATCATTATCTGTGCCGGTTAAATTTGTGGGCGTGTGGGCAAAGCGTCTTGTCAAACGTGCAGAGATCAAATTGCCCGCTTATGCCACATCGGGCAGTGTGGGGCTTGATCTAGAGGCTGCCATCGAGGCACCTTTAACCTTGGCGCCCACAAAAAGAGTTTTGGTGCCAACGGGTATTGCGCTGGCGTTGCCTTTTGGTTATGAGGCACAAGTGCGCAGCAGGTCTGGTTTGGCGTTGAAACATGGTTTGCAGGTGTTGAATAGCCCAGGCACGATTGACCAAGACTATCGTGGTGAGGTGGGCGTTATTTTGATCAATCATGGCGAGACGACTTTTGTGATTCAACCAGGCATGCGCGTGGCGCAATTGGTGGTGGCGCCTGTGGTTAAGGCAACGTTAAACCTTGTGTCAGCATTGCAAGAAGAGGACGAGCGCAACGACCAAGGTTTTGGCTCGACGGGTCTTTAATGCAACAGCACGCAGAGGCGCACCTGCCTTTACCTTCTTTTGTGAATCAGATGAAGGGGGGTCGTGGTACCCTTAAGCAAAATAAGGGGTTTGTGTGGTGTGTGTCACACACACCCTTTGCCTATGACACAGCGCTTTCTTTGATGGAAGATTATCGCGATGCTTTTGATGAAAAGAAGGTGCCGCCCTTGGTGTGGCTTTTAACACATACGCCTGTTTATACCAGTGGCACCAGCGGTGGTGTGGACGATCTTTTAGAAAAGAATCTTGATGTGCCGCTTGTTAAAACAGGTCGTGGCGGTCGCGTGACCTATCACGGGCCAGGACAGCGCATGGTTTATGTGGTGCTGCCACTTGCGTTTTTTGATAACTCTTTAAAGGGGGCGGTTTCTTTTTTAGGGCAGTGGTGCGTGAAGGCACTTGCTGTTTTGGGCGTGAAGGCTTTTTTTGATGCAGAACAAATAGGTGTTTGGACATCCATCAAAGGTAAGGCGCGTAAAATAGCTTCGTTGGGATTGCGCGTGAGAAAAAAAGTGATTTATCATGGCTTTTGCTTAAACGTGGCCCCTGATTTGCGTTATTTCAAACAAATACGTCCTTGTGGGCTTAGCGGCGCGTGTGTGACCTCGTTAAAAGACTTAGGCTTTGACACCCAACAGGCGTCAGTGGATGAAGCGTTGGAACTTGTCTTTTTTGAAAAAATAAACGAGACTGTGAGACGTTAAAAACAAGGCGTTCGAAAGAGGCGGCTCTTATGTTTACGATGGTTGATGGTGTTTTAGGTGTAATCTTTGCACTGCTTGCGGTTTTTGGCTTTGTGCGCGGCTTTACGCGCTCGCTAACGGGTGTTTTGGGCTGGTTTTTGGCGGCGCTGATCACAACGCTGCTTTTGCCCACGTGTTATCCGCCACTAACGGCTTATGTGGGTTCATCGCTTTGGGCGTTTATTGGGCTTGCGTGCCTTATTTTCTTCATTTTGTTGCTGGCTTTCTTTATGATCAGTGATTGGTTGGTCACGACCGTACGTCGCAGTCGCCTTAGTTTTATCGACAGTGTGCTGGGTGCACTTTTGGGTGGTGTAAAAGCCTGTTTGCTTTTTTTCGGCGCTTATTGGATGTTGTTGACCTTTGCTCCCACCTTAGAAGAGAACCCGGTGTTACAAGATGCCTATGCGATGCCTTTTGTGCAGCAAGGAACCGATAAAATGCGGTCGCTTGTGTTAAGGTGGATGCAGGCCTCTGACACGGCTTTGTTTTTTCAAAAAGAGTTTGGGTTTTTGAAAACAACCTTGGGTGATCTTGAGCAAGATTCATTGCACTTTCATAGCACGAAATCGCTTGAAGAGCTGCCCGAGATTCAAGAGACAGACGATGCTAAAGAAGCCTGATGACCCGTGCGTTGCGCATCTTGTGCGTGTTGTATGAGTAACTTGATTCAGCTAAAGGATGCTGTTGACCTTTTAAAAAAGGGTCGTGTCGTGGTCACCCCTTCGGAAACTGTTTATGGCTTGTGCGGCAATGCCTTTGATGATGACGCTGTTAAGGTTATTTTCCACACAAAACGACGCCCTTCCAGCAATCCGCTGATCGTGCACTATGCAACGCAAGCAATGCTTAAACAAGATGTGATCGTAACGCCCAGCGTGCAACGTTTAATGAACGCTTTTTGTCCCGGTCCGCTGACCTTTGTTTTAAACAAAAAGCAAGGTAGCCGTTTGGCGTCAAAAGTCAGTGCAGGTCTTGAAACGGTGGCTGTGCGTTTGCCGTCACATCCTGTTTTTCAAGAACTTTTGCGTGCGTGCGGCTTTCCACTGGCGGCCCCCAGCGCCAATGTGGCAGGCACCTTAAGCCCCACACACCCAAGCCACGTGTGGCGTACATTGAAAGATGTTCCTGTGGTGGCGGGCGAGGTGCCTGTGTGCGGCTTAGAGTCAACGGTTGTGGATTTGCGAGGCGAGACACCCCTTTTGTTGCGTCCTGGCGCTCTTGCGGTTGAGGCGTTAGAGGCTGTGCTGCAACAACCCTTTGTATTGCCACAAACTGCCCCAACAAAGGTGTTTCACTCACCTGGGCTCTTTCCACGGCACTATGCACCTTCAAAACCCTTACGTCTTGAGGCAACGTCTGTGGCATCAGATGAAGGGCTGCTTGCGTTTGGTCCTTGCCCTTTAAAAGGGGCGCATACCACGGTGAATCTAAGTGAAAAGGGTGATCTAAGCGAGGCAGCCCAGCGTTTTTTTGAGTTGATGCACCATTTGGATCAGTCGTCGTGTCAGCGCATCGCGGTGATGCCGATTCCTTTTAAAGGGGCGGGTGTTGCGCTGAACGATCGCCTCAAACGGGCGGCCACAAGCGGGTGATGTGTTTCGTGTACGCTTTTAAGCGGCTTTTTCTTTAAAGGGCCACATGCGGTAGCTTAGCGCTTCACTAGCGTGCAGCTTTGTAATGCGCGTGCTGTTTGCTAAATCAGCGATGGTGCGCGCAAGACGCAGCACTTTGTGATAGCTGCGTGCCGAAAGCCCCCACTGAAGCGTGGTGGTTTGCAGTATTTTTGAGGCTGCTTTTTCTAAGTGAAGATGTGTTTCAAGATCTTTAAAAGGAACCTGTGCATTCAAAAAGGATGATTGATTGTGATGATTGGTTTGCTGATGTCGCTTGTGTTGTATGGCCCAGGCCGTGGCAACGCGTTGTGCGACCAGCTTGCTTGTGGTGCCTTGGTCAGTTTGCTCAAGCGCAAACGGTGATAAAGCTTGCATGGTGATAAAAAGGTCAAGACGGTCAAGCAAGGGGCCTGATAAACGGTTTTGATAGCGCTCGGCGCACAAAGGTGCTTTACGGCACTGTTTTTTTGCATGGCCAAGATAGCCACAGGCACAAGGATTCATGGCAGCGATCAGTTGCACGCGGGCAGGATAGGTAATATGGGCGTTGGCGCGTGCAATCACAGCTTCGCCTGATTCAAGAGGTTGCCTTAAGGCTTCTAAAAGCGCGCGATTAAACTCGGGTAATTCGTCCAAAAACAAAACGCCTCTGTGCGCTAGCGATATTTCGCCCGGTTTGCCCTTAAGACCGCCGCCAATCAAAGCCGCCATAGAGGCCGAGTGATGGGGATTGCGAAAAGGGCGCTTTTTTAAAAGCCGCCCCTCTTTCAGCCTGCCACCCATGCTGTGAATCATTGTGGCTTCAAGGGCCTCAAAAGGTGATAAGGGGGGTAAAATGGTGGGCAAGCGCTCTGCAAGCATTGACTTGCCTGCACCGGGTGGGCCAATCATTAAAAGGTTGTGTCCCCCCGCAGCTGCCACCTCAAGAGCGCGTTTGGCAAGGTGCTGCCCCTTGACCTCTTGAAGGTCTTTTTGATGGGTTTCCTTTTGTTCAACCAAAGGGGTTGGGGGCGCAAGCACCTGCGTGCCTTTAAGATGGTTGATCACGCCCAGCAAAGTTTTGGACGCAATGATCTGTAAATCGCCTGCCCAGGCTGCTTCAGGGCCGCCCTCAAAAGGGCAGATCAAGCCTTTTTGTTGCCTGCCAGCAAACAAAGAGGCCGATAGAATGCCGCCTGTTGAAATGAGGCTGCCATCAAGGCCAAGCTCGCCCAAGGCCACAAAGTTCCACAGTGCGTCTTTTGAAAGGGCGCCCAATGTACCCAGCAAAGCCAGCGCAATGGGCAGGTCATAATGGCTTCCTTCTTTTTGCAGGTCAGCTGGTGCCAAATTAACGGTAATGCGTTTGGCAGGCATCGCAATGCCCAAGGCAAAAAGAGCGCCGCGTACCCGCTCTTTTGACTCGGCCAAGGCTTTGTCTGGCAGGCCGACAATGGCAAAGGCAGGCAAGCCGTTTGCCAGCTGCACTTGAACGTCAATAGGTGTGGCCTCAAGGCCCTGAAAGCAAAGGGTCGTAATGCGTCCTAACACGCGGCCTCCATCTTTATTTATTTTATTGAAAACGATAATCTTTTTTTACCTAAAATAAAAGCTTTTGACAGTTGTCAATGTTTCCAACTATCTTTTTTTATTGAAAATGCCTATTTTGACAGCTTGAGGCGTGAGCCTCACGGGCTTTGTTAAGCGTGGTGGTGTGTCTTGCATCAGCCAAAAGGGGGGACGTTCAAGTGTTGGCGCTCTTGATGCTTGAGGGATGCGTTTTAAGATGTGTGCGACCTGCCATCCAAAAGAGCGGTAAGCGCCATGCTCTTACAACGACGGTTGTCTTGTCGGTCTCTTTATTGAAGCGTTGCTTAAAAGAGATTTTTTCTATAAAAAGAAGTGTTTTTAAAGGGTTTAAGCCTCTTGGCGCTTAAGCGCTGCGTTTTCGTTATCAAGAATGGTAATTTCTCGTGCTTCCCGTCCACGCTCGGTCAAAAGGATCTTCGCTTTCACCCTTTGTCCCCTTAACAGCCTATCGACACCAATGTTTTTCAAAGATCCAGTATGTACAAAAATATCTCTTTCGCCATCATCAGGCTGCACAAAGCCGTATCCACGCAAAATATTGAACCATTTTACGGTTCCAGATTGCTCTTCAAGGACAAGTGGTATTTCGCTTGGTTGTCCTGATTTGCTATGTACCTCATAAATTTTGGTTACTTGAATGCCGCCACGCCCGTCGCCAATGTCGCAGACAACGTCGTCTCCTTGCGAGACATGCTGATAGCCTGCCTCCTCTAGCAGCGAAAAGTGCATAAAAATATCTGAAGTGCCGTCAACCGGCTCTAAAAAGCCGTACCCCCGTTTTAAACTGAACCACTTCACAGTACACTTAATTTTTGTGGCCGACAAAGCTGATGATTCCATTTTTATATGACCTAACCCATTGTTTGACAATGTTAAAATAATGATATCGTGTATATACAACATAATCTGTCAGGAATGTCAAAAGGTTAAATCTATTTTTGGTAGTGAAAGCACCTTGTTGTTTTTAATACAAAAACCGTTCAGGATAAATTTAAGAGAGTTTTTATACATTGTCGTTGGCTTCATGGTAAACAAACAGCAAGGTGTGTTGCAAAAGAAGCGCTTGGAGCGTGGGTTTTTCTCAAAGCCCTTTTGGGCGCGTTTTTATGCGTGGTGTATTGGCTTGTTTTGTTTGCACAGAATTTTTCGACGGGCGCCCTATGGTATTTTAGTGTGGCGGCAGGCACGGCGCTGTTTTTTTAGTAACCAGCATGCGTCATTTTTGTTAGGCGCGGTGCCCAAGTCTTTTGGCCATCTTAAAACAGTTGTGTTGCCTGAAGACTTTGAACGCTTGCACATTGCAACAAAAAAAATTCTAAACAAAGGTGCAAGCAAAGAAACAGTCAGTATCAAAACGCTTGGTCTTAAAAAAAATTTGCTGCTGCATATGTATGGGCTTACCAAATCGTTAACCGTGTGGTTTGTGGAAGAAGAGCCTGTTTCCTTTGCATACGACGACAAGCTCAAGCGTTTGTTTGATAACATTCCATCTCCTGTGCTGATTAAGCGTGCATCACAGAAGATACATTTTGTGAACCAAGCGTTTTTAGACTGGTTGGGTTTGGAAAACGAGGATGTTTTAGAAAGATATTTCTCTGACCTGCTTACACCACCTTTTAACGAGGGGCGTTTGATGAACCGCTCTTTAACCCTGACTTTAAAAAGCGGTGCGGGCTATCCTATGCAAGCGGTTTGCAATAAAGAGGTTTTGATTGATGAAGAGCACAATCTGTTTGCGCTTTTCCTATCGCCGCAAGCGCCCACCATTGATGAAAAAAGCAAGATACACTTTGCGCTTTTGCTGGATAATGTGCCGCTGCCCTCTCTTTTTTTGAATCACCACGGTATTATCACGCTTGCCAACCGCTTGTTTGAAAAGCTTGTGCGCGAGCGAAAAATTTTAGGACGCTCGATCGCTGAATGGCTTGATAAAAAAGGTCAGCAAGCTTATGAGCAGTTTTTAAAGAAGGTTTATCGCAAAAAAGAACGCAGTCATTTTCTTTTGGTGCGTTTTGCGCCGTCCGATATTTATGCGCGTTTGTATATTAGCTATATTCCCAGCGTTTCTTGGGATCCGATGGGGTGCTTTTTTGTCTTCTTGTACGACGTCACCGATTTAAAAAAGCGAGAAGCCAAGAATGTTGAGGCGCAAAAGCTGCAAGCCTTGGGGCAGTTAGCAAGCGGTATTAGTCACGACTTTAATAACCTTTTAACAGCCATGCTTGGTTTTTGTGATTTGCTTTTGCAAAGGCACAGCCCACAAGATCACTCTTTTACAGATATCATGCAGATCAAACAAAATGCGAATCGGGCCGCAAATCTGGTCAGGCAACTGCTTTTGTTTGCGCGTAAAACACCCCTTAAGCCCAAGATCATTGACTTAAGGGAGTGCTTAAATGAAACCTCTTTTCTGCTTAGTCGTTTGATTGGCACTAGAATTGAGTTGCGTATGGAGCATGACCGATCGATTAAAACCATTTTTGCAGACCAGGGACAGATTGAGCAAATTGTGATGAACCTGGCGATTAATGCGCGTGATGCCATGCCGCAAGGGGGCGTGCTTGTGATCAAAACGCGCCAAGTGCATTTGGACCAGAAAACAACGATGGTGACGGGTGATCTGAAAGCCGGTGACTATATTATGATTGAGATACAAGATACGGGCTGTGGCATCTCGCAAGAGAACTTGGTGAAGATTTTTGATCCTTTTTTCTCGACCAAAGAAGAAGGGCGTGGCACAGGCTTGGGCCTTGCAACCGTTTTTCAACTGACCAAAAGCCTTAAAGGTGGGCTTTCGGTTAAAAGCGTGGTGGGTGAGGGCACAACTTTTTTTGTGTACCTGCCAAAAGAAAGCGGTGGCGTGCAAAGAGAAGAAGAGCCCATTCCGTCGCAAGAGAATTTTTTGATTTATGGTGGCACGTCAAGCGTTTTGATTGTCGAAGACGAAGATGCGGTGCGGCTTTTTGCAGCGCGTGGCTTAAGAAGCAAGGGCTATGATGTGCTTGAGGCGCGCGATGGTGAACAGGCCATCGAACTTTTAAAACGTCACACAGATGTGCATTTGCTGATTACTGATGTGATGATGCCAGGCATGGATGGCCCCACCTTGGCGAATCATTGTTATGCGATTAACCCCAAACTTCAGGTGCTGTTTGTGTCGGGTTATCCCAAAGAAGATTTGCATTTGCAACTGAAGTTTCGCAAGTCACAAGTGCATTTTTTGCCCAAACCTTTTAATTTAGATAGTCTAACAACGAAGGCTTATGAGGTTTTGGGAGAACAACGAATACATGCCTAAATCGCGTGTCGTAACATTTGGATGCCGTTTAAATCACTATGAATCTGCGCTGATCGAAAAGCATCTTAAAAGCATTGATCCGGCCCTTGAAACAGTTGTTTTTAACACATGTGCGGTAACGGCCGAGGCAGAACGGCAAGCCAAGCAAGCCATCCGCAGCTTAAAACGTGACAATCCCGAAACGCGCATTGTGGTCACAGGCTGTGGCGCGCAGCTGAATGCCAAGATGTTCGAGGCCATGCCCGAGGTGAGCACGGTGCTTGGTAACCGTGAAAAAATGGAAGCGGCTTTCTTGGCCAAACCACAGGGCACTTTTGTGGGTGAGATGGAAAAAGTGAGCGCTTTACCGGCCCACACACCTCTTCCGTCCACAGAGCCTGATCAAAAGAAACGTGTTTTTTTGCAAATACAAAATGGCTGCGATCATGCGTGCACCTTTTGTGTGATTACCAAAGCGCGCGGGCCCAGTCAAAGCATCGCCAAAGAAAAGCTGGTGGCCCAAATCAATGCTTTGGTTGAAACGGGCGTTGACGAGGTGGTGCTAACGGGCGTTGATCTCACGGCCTATGGGCAAGATCTTGAAGTGCCTTTAACGCTGACTGACTTAGTGCGCTTTTTGTTGGTGAAGGTGCCGCAATTGAAAAGGCTGCGTATCTCGTCGCTTGATCCGGCCGAAATTGATGCTGCTTTTTTCCAGCTTGTGGCCAAAGAGAAACGTTTGATGCCGCATTTTCATATCAGTTTGCAAGCTGGTGCTGATTTGATTTTAAAGCGCATGAAGCGCCGTCATCTGCGCCAAGATGTGATCACATTCTGCCAACGCTTGCGACGCGTGAGGCCCGATGCTGTTTTGGGCGCTGATATTATCGTGGGCTTTCCTACCGAAACCGAGGCGCATTTTCAAGACACGCTTGACCTTGTAGAAGAATGCCGCATCGCCTTGCTGCATGTTTTCCCTTTTTCGCCCCGGCCCGAAACGCCTGCAGCCAGAATGCCGCAAGTGCCAAAAGCGGTTGCAAAAGAGCGATCGCAGCGTCTAAGGCGTCTGGGTGATAAAGTGTATCATGACACGCTTGAATCGTTTGTGGGGCAAACGTGCAGCGTTTTGCTCGAGCGTGCACAAAGAGGGTATAACGCCCACTTTTTGCCTGTTGTGGTTGAAACATCGCCTGCAACGCGTGGTGTTTTAGAAAATGTGTTGATCGAAGGCATTGTGGAAAAAGAGGGTAAAAAGCATTTGCTTGGCAGGCCTTTGGAGGTGCGTTGTGTCGCTTAAATGGTTAACCTCGCTTAAAAAGCCGTTCTCGGGCGGTGTCAGTGCTAAGCTGAAAGATCTGTGGCGCAAAGATCCATCAAAAGAAGCGTTGCTTTTAGCGCTTGAGGATGTGTTGCTTGAGGCCAACTTTGGGCTTGCTTTCACGCAGTCGGTTTTAAAGCAGCTAAGTCAAAAGCAGCTTAAAACGTTGTCGTTTGAAGCCATTCAAGAAGAGCTAGCGCTTAAACTGGAAACCTTCTTAACGCCTTTTATGGGTGATTTTGAGCGGGACAAGGCGCGTCAGCCTTTTGTGGCCATGCTTGTGGGTGTGAATGGCAGTGGTAAAACCACAACGGCAGGTAAGCTTGCGGCGGTTTATCAAAAGCAAGGGGCCAGGGTGTTGTTTGCCTCGGCTGACTTTTTTCGTGCAGCGGCCGATCAGCAGGCTTTGCAATGGGCACAAAAGGTTGGTGTTGATTTTCACCAAACCAGTCAACACAAAGACAGCGCGGCCTTTGTGTTTGATGCCATGCGCGTGGCGAAAGAAAAAACCTATGATGTGTTGTTGCTTGATACCGCAGGGCGTTTGCATACCCAAAAAAACCTGATGGAAGAGCTGTCAAAGCTAAAGCGTGTACTGATCAAGCACGATGCCGATGCGCCCCATGCCTGCTGGCTTGTGCTGGATGGCACGGTAGGGCAGAACGCCGCACAGCAGCTGCAGCTGTTTAAAGAACATCTTCCCTTAACAGGGCTTTTTATCACCAAGCTTGATGGCACTGCGCGGCCCGGTGCCATTTTGCCCCTGCTAGAAAGCAGTGGCGTGCCGCTTGTGGGTTTTGGATGTGGAGAAACCGCCACAAGCCTTAAGGGTGCCAACGCCAAGGTACTATCCCGTTTGATGCTGGGCCTTGAGGGGCCTTTAAAGGCCTAAGGCTTGGCGCTTTCTTGCTTAAAGCGCCTTCATCCTGTCTTGGATGTGCTCTTTGGGCAGTTTGCCGGTTGCAATGTCTTTTAAGACGGCCTTTAATTTTGGCGTGATTTGCTCGGCCACTTGGTAAACAGGCCAGTTGTCAAGGGCATTTGCAGCTTCGGTGGCCTTTTTCAAAGAGGCACTGGGAGCGACCTGCTGATTTGCAGGGTACGACATGTGCGACATCAGATGTATGATATCAAGCGCAGCGCAACGATGCATGGATGAGACGATACCGCAAATTTTGAAGCCAGCTTCTGTTTCTGCCAAAAGTGGCCCGCCCGAGCAACCCTCTGTCGCCATGCCAAAGTTCTTGGGTACGCTAGCTTTTTGTTCTTCTGTGAGAAAAAACTGCCCCACCTTGCTTGAAGGTGCTTGAAAGGTGCTATAGACAAATGTTCGTTTGTCGTCACCAGGTAGACTAAAAGTTTCTAAAGGGGGCTGAGCTGCAGCACGTAAACAGGATAGAGGTGTTTGGTCCTTCTTTTGGTAGTAGGCGCTTTGGCCGCGGCAGTTAGAAACTTGGGTATCAAAACCCAAAATCACGGGCTTGGTTGCGTTTTTGATAGGCTCTGTTGCGCATGCATTCCATAAATCCACTGCGCCTTCAAAAGGGTTTTTCATTTTTAAAAGCGCAAGGTCGGGCCCATCGCATTTATACATGTTGGCGCCAATTTCAGTGAACCCATCTTGCATGCCGCGTGTCATGATCTTTGTTTTGTCTTCTTGCGTTGCCTTTAGTTCCGCAACGTGCGCTTGCTGTTCAACAAAATTGGTGTCCATAGGCTGCACAGAAAAGGCGTTTTCGTTGCTAACGGTAAAGGTGGCAAGGGGAAAAATCTTTTTAACGGTAAAACGTTTGATACCGTGTGCACTGTTTTTATGTTTTTTCCAGGTGGCATTGGCATCAAGGTCCTGTGTTTCAGGCTGCATGACAAGGGTGATTTGCTGACCAAACAATGCGTAAACGTATTTGACGTCAAAAACGCTGTGGGCGGTGGTAAGAATGTTTTCTTCGTCCATCAATAGGCCCGTTGACATCATCGTTAAGCCATTTTCGTTTTGTGTCACCACAAGGCACGTTTGATTTGAAAAGGGTTGAAGCGAAGGCAAAACGGCACTTGCATCCTTATCATGAGAAATTTCTTGAAAAACAATGGCCTGTGCGGTGAAAACACATTGGCACGCCATGACAGTTAAAAGAATAAGTTTTTTTGTCAAATCCATTTTTTCACATAAAAAAAATTAATAAAATCAATTAACTATTGAATAGATTGATCTTATTGTCAAATTTTTTGCGAAAAAAGGACGTCTTTTGAAGGTGTTAGGCGGTTATAAAAAAAGCCCCCGCACAAAAACCCAAAGGGCTTCTGTCGAGGGCTTTAGCAAAGATTTTAAGGGCAACGCAAAGCGAAGCCTTTAAAAAAGCAAAGCGTTACTTGGCGACAGCGTCTTTAAGGCCTTTACCAGCCTTAAATTTTGGCACACGCGTTGCGGGGATTTTGATTTTTTCACCCGTGCGTGGATTGCGGCCTTCCGTTGCCTTGCGATTGGCGACACAAAAGGTGCCAAAATTAACCAAGCGTACCTCGGCGCCTTTTTTAAGAGCGCGGGTGATGGCGTCAAAGACAGAGTCAATCGCTTTGGTGCTATCGGCCTTTGTTAAACCGGTCTCTTCTGCAACGGCATCGATGAGTTCACTTTTATTCACAGTTCTACCTCTTCTTTCTTTTACGCTGTATCTGTGCTAGATGCCTTGGATAGTGCTTTTTTTTTTCGGGGGCGTCAACATAAAAGAACAATTTTTTTCAACTTTTTTTTATTTTTCAGGGTGATGGCCATGCGTTTTTTCCATTTGAATCACGTTTTTTTGGCGGAAAACTGGCTTTTTTTACAACTTTTGACCTGCTTTGGTGCGCTTTTGCTTTTTTTTCATTTTTGGGGCAAAAAAGGCCTTTTAACCTATGTCCTTTTGGCAACTTTAGCTGCGAATCTTCAGGTTTTAAAGGTGGCGCTTGTGGCAAAAGGCACGCTTCAGATGGCGCAAGGCACCCTTGTTTTTTGCTCGGTTTTTTGGGCCTTTGACCTTTTGGTTGAACATTATGGTGCCAAAGAAGCGGTGCAGGTTTTGTGGCTTTCGTTCATCGCGCCTGTTGTGTTTACGGCCTGGATGTTGCTGACCATTGTGTTGCCGCCGGCCCCTTATGCCGAAAACCTGACCGTGCAACAGGCGATGGAAGTGCTGTTTTGGCCCTCGCCCCGTCTTTTAACAGCCTCTCTTCTGGCGTTCTTTTTAAGTCAAGGTGTGGATATTTGGGTTTTTCAGCGTTTGAAAAAGCGTTTTAAGGGGCGTTTTTTGGGGTTCAGAGGGTTGTTGTCGACGGTGATTGGCACCTGCATTGATCATGTGGCGTTTTCATATCTTGCATGGCGCTTTTTGGCGTCTCAGCCGCTTTCTTGGCAGCTTTTGTGCGAGGCTTATCTTTTCACCGGTTATGGTTTGCGCCTTGCCTTAACCGCAGGCTCGCCTCTTGTGCTTTATGCGGCCCGTGCTTTAACATCAAGACGATCTTCCACACACAAACAGCCGCCTGCCTCTTCATGACACAGCCCGTAAAAGAAATAACGCCCCGCCTCATCCCTCTTAAAGACCGTGGGGTGATCAGTGTTAAGGGTGCAGATGCCCATCGTTTTTTGCAGGCGCTTTTGGCGCAAGATCTTACCAAGCTGTTTCGTGAAAAGGCGCTGTATAGTTTGTTTTTAACGGCAACGGGGCGTGTATTTGCCGATTTTTTTGTGTTGCAAGCAGAAAAAGGGTTGTGGATCGAGTGTGAAAAAGCGCGTCTTCAAGGTCTGATGAAGGCGCTTCAGCTTTATTGTTTGCGGCAAGATGTGGTGCTTGAGGATATCAGCCACACCCATTATGTCTTCTCGCTGTTTGGCAGCAAAAGTTTGGGCGGCACCCTAAATCTGCTGCCTTTAGAGGGCAGTTGCCGCTTTGAAAGTGATGCCAATGGTGATGAAAGCGCCGCCTTTGTGGATCCACGCCTTGCGCGTTTGGGCGTGCGGTTGATTGCCACGCAAAAAACCACGTTTCCGCTGCGTCAATGGCCGCAAGGCACGCTGGATGATTATCGTGTGATGTGTTTTGAGCTGGGCGTTGCCGAAGGCGCCAGTCTTAAACCGCAAAAAGCGATGCCGCTTGAGTATGGCCTGCATAAGCTAAACGGCCTGTCAGATAAAAAAGGCTGTTATTTGGGGCAAGAGCTGATTGCGCGCACGCTTCACCGTGGTGTGATACGCAAGCATGTGTTCCCCGCTTTGTGTCAGGGGCCCACGCCTGATAAAGAAACAGCCGTGACATTGAATGGTAAGCCAGTGGGCGAGGTGATCGATACGCACAAAACAATCGCCTTGCTGCGTTTGTCGATTGCCGAAGCTTTAGAGGCGTATCACGCTAAAGTGCCCATGATGGCGGCCGCAACAAAGCTGTCGCCTTACCCGGTTTCATGGATGGGTCTTGAAAACTAAGCTTAAGGCGCCAAATGTGTACCAGCTTTGTTTAAGGATTGTCTGGTTTGGTGCTGAGGGGCTCTAACACTTTGCACGCCGCGGCAGCTACAGGTTCGGTGTGTTCGCCTTCTGTATGTTGTGCTTGAGGATTTGGGGCATAACGCTTGTCATCGGGCAAAGGTGGTGTTTTGGAAGGTGTGTATTGTTTTTCCCACTCCGTTTTTCCAACGGCTTCATCGGTGCTTTCAAGCGCACTGACGGTGCCAAGCTTGCCGTCAAGCTGTGGTAACATAGCCAGCAAAGTACGTGGGAAATGACGAAAAGGGTTATATTCCAGATGAAGGGTGCTAAGGGACCTTAATTGATTAATCTGCGGTGGCAGGTTTTTTAGCTGGTTGGCCGACAGGTTAAGGTGCCTAAGCTTGGTAAGCCGAAACAAACCAGGGGGCAGATCAAAAGATTTAAAGTGTTCGCCTGTATCGTATGGTTCGCCTAAGCGGTTGTTTGCACAATCAAGAATTTCTAATTTGGTAAGCCCGCCTATGGTTTGCGGCAGATAATAAAAGTTGTTCTGTGCCAGCTGCAGTGTGGTTAGATGGCGTAAATCTGCGATGGTGTCCGGTATGCAAGGTGTACAGCCGCTGCTTGCAGCGTTGAGTTGCTTGCCCTTAAAAACACGCAATGCTGACAACTGATGTATGGGTGGAAAGTCGTCAAAACGATTGTTTGAAAGATCTATCTCTTCTATAACGGGCAGCACAAGGGGTTGGCACAAGCTTGCGATGTTTTCTAGCTGGTTGTCAGCCAGTATTAAGTGCTTTAGTACAGGAAAAGGGGCGTTCTCTGAGACAGAAAGCTTCCAAAGTTCGGCCCCTTGTAGGGTGAGTTTTTTAAGGTTGCCGCACCGAACGGCTAGCTCTAAAGTGGGCACACAGACGTTGCGTATATCAAGATCTTGCAGGCGTGGCAAGGTCATCAGGGCTGCGATGGTGCGCCTGTTTCCGTCTTTTTTGTTGCGATCGACTGTTTTACTTTTAGGGTCGGCGGCAAAAAAGGTGACCTCGGTCACGTTGGCAAAATTTGCGATCCATTCCGGGCAGGGTGTGTCGTCTGTTATATGCAAAGAGGTGGTCTGCTGTATAGCGGGCAAGTTGTTATCTGCTAAATAACGGCTAACAGCTTCCTGATTGCGGATATCAACCTTTGTAGCAAGATCTGGCAAAGATAGATGGTGAACAGCTATCAGTGGGCTGAACAGCAAAAAACAAAGTGCAAAAGTGAAATATTCTTTCATGAAAAAAACAAGAAGCAAGTGTATTGATTTGCTTTGATTTCAATAAAAAAAATACACAAAGTCAATGTGTTGTTATAAAAATTGCCAAGCGTTTTTTTTGCTTACGTGCGCTGTTTAAGACACGGCATGTGCAAGATAGCGTGTAGCAGCGGAGATCATGCAACTAATTGATTTTAATTAAAATTTTTATAAACCTACGGATGGGCCTTGCGTGCGCACAAGAAGAGAAAGAGAAATCGCGAGGAACGCTGCACCTCTTTGCGGCGATGGCTGGTAGGTGCCCACGCTCAAAAAAATGTTATTGCGAGGAGGAATTCATTCCGACGCGGCAATCCAGTGTGCTTTAGCCGCTAGGGGATGCATTTTTAGGCTCGTGGCAAGTGGATCGCCGCAGATTTCGCATCTTCGCGATGACGAGTGGGGCTTTGGCCATTCGCGATGACAAAAAAGGGGCAAGCCTTCGCAATGAAGAAGAGAAGGGTTCACGGCCGTTCTTTTTAAGTGAATAAGGTGATCAGGGGCGTGGTCTGCGGAACTGATCAAGTGAAATGACTTTGCCCATCTCTTGCTCGGTAGAGTCTTCTTTGGCTGTGCTTTCTTTACCCGCTTTTGCGCTTCCTTTTGTTTTTGTCTCCGCTGACTTGTCAAAAGAAACGGGGGGCGGCGTAAAGTGCAAGCCAAAGCGCACGCCTGGGTCCATAAAGCTTAAAAGCGCCTTAAAGGGCACATAAATGGTTTGGGGGATGTCTTGAAAGGTGAGCACCACCGAAAAGCCTGCGTCATCCACCTTAAGATCCCAAAATTGGTGCTGCAAAACAATGGTTACTTCTTTGGGGTTGGCGCGTTTCACGGACTCGGGGAAGTCAACGCCCGGGTAGTTTGTGCGCAAAGAAATATAAAAATGGTGTGGATCTGGCAACTCTTTTTCGGCAACTTCTTTCAGGATGTCGTGAACGACACGCCTTAATGCCTCTTGAACGCGTTGCTCATATTGAAAACCCATCTCTTAAACCTTTTTAAAAAGTCACCAACAGAAGGTCCATTTTTCCAAGGGGCCTCACCCCAAGCAACCTTCTTTGCCTTGCCGATAATACAGTTCCATCTTAACACAATTGTAACCTTTTGGCTAGGTTTTTCTAAGGACAAACGGCGCTTTCTTGTTGTTTTTATTGGATGCAGGATCTGGGGACCCTGACAATAATAGGTTGTTCAAACACCAGATTCTTAGGGATTGACACGTATGTGCTAAGTGGCGGCAAGATCGGGACAACTTTTTACCTATCCTTGAGGGCGTTCTTCAGTGCAATCGTTTGTTTTATTTCTAATTTTATGACAAGATGCTCCAGAACGTGACGTATATAAGTGGACAACGATTCGATGAAAAAAGTTTTTGGTGCCAGTAACTTTCTTTCCCTGGTGATGCTTGGTTTGCTTTCAGTGACGGTGGTTTTTGGTGTGCTGACCTATATCAGAACGATGCAATCTTTGAAAAAGCAGCGTCAGCTTTTTCAAAACACTTACGGCCTTCGACAGAAGTGGGATCCTGATGCCTCTTTAAGGGCTATGCTTGATATTGCACACAAAAAATTTGGTGTGCCGACAAAGGGCATGATTCACCTTGGTGCCCATCAAGCAGAAGAGCTTTATCTTTATCAAGAAAAGGGGTTTAAACACATTCTATGGGTTGAGGCGAACCCCACACATAAAGATGCCCTATTGCGTCATACCCAAAACCATCAAGGGTCTCGTGTGGCTATTTTTGCAGCCAGTGATGGGGCAGGTGAAGCGGTTTTGCATGTGCCTGTTGCAAAGACGTCGCGTGCTTCTTTGTTGCGCCCGAAAAACCTGACAAAGGCTTTTGAAGGAATGGAAGAGCAGCAAAAATTGCCTGTGATCAAAAAGTCTTTGGATTCTTTTTTGTCAGAAATGAGTGATAAGCCTGCCTACAATGTGATGTTGCTTGATATACAGGGCGCTGAACTAGATGCCTTGAAGGGCAGTATCAACACACTTCAGTCGATTGATGTTGTGCTAACAGAGTTTTGTTGGAACACCAGCTATTACGAGGGTAACTGTTCTTTGGATGCGCTGGATGCTTTTTTGAAAGAGCAAGGATTTGTGCGGCTTGAAACGCGCGTGAACCACCGCCTGACCGATGGTGATGCGCTTTATATTAAAAAGCATCTTGTTGAAAACAAGCTGCATGTTGAGAAAAAGGCCTAAGCAAACGGGTTTGATTTAATAAGCCCTTCGGTGTGCCTTTTGTAACGTTTAATGTGTTGTTTTTAAGTGCGTTTAGATGACCCTTGACAGCAAGTTATGACATTGCTTTGGGTGCAAGGTTTTTATTCGCAGAGGCTGTGGCGCGCTTTAAGGGCGAGGCGAAAAGGGGGCTTCTGTTGCCCGGCGCCCCCCAAGCCGCGATTTGAATCAGATTATGCCAAGCTCAATTAAGCCGCGGCAGACACTGGTTGGTTAGCAAAGGAAACAATCTTGCTGTCGCTGTTAGCAGGGCTAGCAATCTTGCTGTTGTCGTAACCATTCAAACCTAATGCAGTATTTTTTGCATTTATAAAGTTGGCCCGATAACGAGGGTACCATAACGGGTAAACACACTATCTTTCAACGTATGTCGATCCTGATTCGCCCCCATTTGAAGCACTTTGACCAAGTGACTCAGGTGGAGGCGCCGGGTTCCGCCCCCGGGTCCATTCCGTCTATTACACAGCGCTTTTATCACCATAGTTGCAAAGCAACAGCCTCAGTATAACACAAAAAGCAGTCAAAGGGGCGTAAAAAAATATCTCGCCTTTTTTTTGTTTAATTTAAATAAAAAAAATTTTTATTATTTATTTTAGGTTGAAAAAAACATATAAACTGTTATTTTTCTGACAAATCAACATGTTGTGTCAGAAAAAGGGACTCTTGTTTTATTTTTTTTTGTTAAGAAAATTGTTTGCCAGCAGTGTGCTTGTTTCGTTGTGTGTGTTGCATCAGGTATTGTGGGCTGATGCAGCGCGCGTCTCACCTGCTGCATCAACCTTGCACGTGCAAGTGGGGCAAGCAAAAACAAAGACCAAAACGCAAGCTGTGCGTTACCGTTTTGTGGATCCAGTGCCGCAAAGCCGTGTTGTGTCAAAACGCAAAGATAGTTTTGATTTAGAAGCCGCGGGACTGTTGTTGTCTTTTGCAGACCGTGGTGTTGTATCATTTGGTATAGATTCTGAGGTGGGCATGTGGGACGACCAGGGTCTTTATGCATCTTTTGGGTGCGAAAGGCAGCTGTTTCGCTTTTCTAAAATTGTGCTAACAGCTCAGGGGGTTTACCGGATGCAGCGGCCGGGTCATGGGTTTGTGTTTAAAATTGATTTTGCACCCCTTTACGACAGCATCAAACGTGATTTGAAAGAAGAGAAAATCTATGGTCAAGACAGCGCAGGGCGCAATATTGATGGCGCCACGCTGTATCGCGACTGGTATAAAAACCTAGGCAGCCGCCTTTATGATCTGGGTTCTATTCCGCTTGTAGAGGCCTATGCTGGTTATCAAACAAAACAGCACTATTTGCGCCTTGGCCGTCAAAAAAACTTGTCGGGGTTCGAAGATAATGAAATGCCTTGGGGGGATGACGGTAAGTTTGCACCCATGCAACAGTGGTTGTGTCGCGAGCTTTTAACAGGCGCCACCTATCTTTATCGTTTTCATGGCCTTGAAGCAGGTGTGGGCGTTTTTTCAGGCGGGCACCCCATGAAAGCAGGGGGTGACTATCTGGGCGGCGTGCAAAGCCCGAATATGAAGGCGAACAACACGCCTACCTTTGAAGGGCGCTTGCGTTTTTATTATGACACGCTGTTGCCCAAGGCGATGAATGGTTTTCTTTTTGCGTCTTTTAAAGATGCCAAGCAGGGGTCCACATGGGATGATGCTATTGGTGATGGTAAAAGAGTGTCATCGTGTGGTGCGGTGGGTGCGCTTTTTGGTTGGCGTTTTGACCATTGGATTTTCACGCAAATGCGTTTGTGGGGGCAGCTGACCCTTTACAAAGGCGGGCTTGATGACAGCAGCGCTCAAAATAATGGCGATGCGCGCTTTAGGGTCTTTAAGCAAAAAGGCTTTTTCATCGGTGGTGACCTCACACTTTTTGAAGATGTGCTTTTGTGGGGTGCGTTTGAAAAAATAGATCGTTATGACAGCAAGCTGCACGCTTACTTGGGCTATCCTGCAACACACGCACTAGAAAAATCTAAGCAAACAAGTATTTTGCTTGGGTTACGTTATCAGTTTCAACCCTTTGCCTGGGTGGGGTGCGCCTATCATCGTCTTCAAAACCCGGCGCCTTATGCGTCGCATGTGTGGGATAAGCGGGGCGATAACTGTTTTAAACAGACCCTGTCTGTGTGTTTTTAGTATTGTAAATAAAAAAAAGGCCTATCACGCGGATAGGCCTTTGAGCTGTATGCTGGCTGTTGACTTATATTCTGCTCTGTTTGCGCAATTGCTGGTAGGCAAGCGTACTTTTTTTGATATGTGACTGATAGTGCGTGTGTGCTTTTGGACGTTGCGTGGTTGTGTGCGCACGTGCTACGTCTGTGCTTTGATCTACCGCAAGCGGTTGTGGCAAGGGGGCTGCCTCTAAAGACAGGTTGGCCAGATCTTGCGGGTCCACATCAAAAAGGTTGTTTGTGCTGGTCGGTGTAGAAAAGAGGTTAGTCACTGTTGAAAGCACCTCTGGTACTTGGATGCTTGAGAAAATATTTTCTTTTGAAACAGCATTTTCAAACCCTGGCTCGGCGGCAAAGATGTTGCTGTCGGGTGCTTCTTCCATTTGTGTGGGCTGTGTTAAACGTGCACGCATGTTTTGTGCGCCTGTTACAACAGCATCTTTTGCTGAGCGAAAAAAGTTACCAGCTTTTTCAGACATGGTTGGCCCTTCAACTTCTGGCAGCGGGTTTGGTTTTAAAGACAAGTTTACATCTTGCTCTGCTGCGAAGAGGTTTCCTTCGGTTTCTTCAGATTCAACCGGTCTTGTGAGGTAAGCGTATCCACTTTTTGCGCCTGTCATAACAGTACTACCTGCAGCGCCAAGAGCGTTTGTTGTGTGATTCCACGCGGCTGGTGCATTGTCAGTGACAAAATGTCCTGCAGCGCCAAGAGCGTTTGTTGTGTGCTTTAAACCGTTGGACGCCTTTTGTTTGAGGAAATCTTTTGCTGCAGCCCTGAAATTTGATGTGTCTGATGGATTTGTCTCCAGAAGATCATTGTTATGCAGGGGTTGGATGTCCGCAATTTCTGCATTAAAAAGATTTTCTTTGTTGTTTGTCTCGTCAACCGGCTGTGTGGCTTTTTTGCGCATCTTTTCTGCATGGGGTTTGAATGCTTGGAAAATTCCTGCAAAAGAGGGTCGCTCTTCGGAAGAAAGCGCGTCATCTTCAAAAGTGGCGCTTATGTTTTGTGCAGCACCTAAAAGAAGTGCGGCGGTGAATAAAAAGTGTTTGGTATATCTGGTGGTCACTGATTGTATCCCTTGTTATTTTTATGATTTTATTGGACAAAAAAAGTGACATACCATCAAAGATATGATTTTTCCTATTGTTTTTAATGATTAAAATAGTCAAAAAAAAATTTTTTTGTTAAAATTTTTTTGATGTTTTTGCTTTTATCGCTAGAAGCCAAAGTTGCAAGGTGTCTTCATATAAAAAAAGCCTATCATGCGGATAGGCTTTTTAAAGGTGTATGCTGGCTGCTGACTTATAGACTGCTGTTTTTCTTTAATTGGCGGTAAGAATCCGCAGCTCTTTTAAGAGTGTTGGCAAAGGGACCTTGTGACGAAGCTGCTGGTGATGTGTTTTGCCCCCAGCTAATAGGTGCGTAGGCCTGCTGTGTTGGGACCGGCTGATGAGGAAACGAACCTATTTGTGGTGTTGTAACATTTACGCCATCTACGCTGTCTAAGCGTGATACCGGAGGAAGCGTGTTTAGTGTATAAGGGGAGTATGTTGGAGTTTGCGGCATAAATGGTGGCGGTGTTGGGGTTGGCATCTGCGTGCGCATAGATGAAGTTTGTGGTGTGTTGTTTGGTGATTGTGCGTACAAAGGCGGCACGGTAGCAGGTTCTCTGTGAAATAGTTTTGCTTTCCCTTGTCTTTTTGTTGGTGGCTGAAAGAAAGCCGATGGGCTTTGCCCATCTGGTGCGAGAAAGATGGTTCTTGTTTTTGTTTTTGGCGGTGTGTGAGGCAACGGACCTGTTTGCGGGGTTCCTGGTGGTGCGTTTTGCGGCAGGCTAGCAGGTGTGTAGGTTTGCGGTGTTGGGACCGGCTGATGAGAAAACGAACTTGTTTGTGGTGGTGTGAGAGGGGTGTTTTTTGGCTTTTCTTTGGTCGTTATCTTCTTTAAGAGCGCTTCAGGGTTGCCTCCAAAGGTTTTGCTAAGCTGGTGTTTCATGCAGCGCAAGGCGTTGAGTGATAGTGAAATGCTTAAGTCGTATGGTTTGTTTGCAGTGCTCGGATTCTGCGTTGTGTTTTCGTATTCTGCGAGAGCCTTTGAGAAGCTATCAGGCACTTTGAGTTCAAGATCGTTATTAATCTTAATCATCTGTTTTAAAAAATATTGATAGTCTTTCTCAGACTTTTGACGCGAACTTTTCCTTCCTGTTTCTTTTGGTGAGGTAAATTGTTCAACGTGCACTATGTCTTTCTCAAACTTTTGATACGCACTTTGCTTTCTTGTTTCGTTCTGTTTAAAAGGACCAAATATTTTATTGTATTGCTTTTGAAGGTATCGCCACTTATCCTGTAAATCTAGTGTCTGTATCTCCACGCAGTTCATGAAAAACTCGTTCTCCGCGTTTTGTGTATCCCCTGTGGTCGCGCCTTCATCGCTCTCTGTGATCAAGTGCTCATCGCTCGATAAACGCATTGTCGGATTTGCTTTTAAGATTTGATCTTTCAGTGTCACGACTTTGAGATAATAGACGAGAACCGTTCTAAGATAGGCTTGAATACCGCCTACAATCGGTTGGAACAAGCGTGCGTTAAGGCCGGCTAAGCAATCGGTTGTGCCTTGACGGCTGTATTCGGCTAAGATTTCATTGATCTGTTGTTGGAATAGTTCTTCATTTTTTTCGCGCAGGGCATTCGCGACAGCTAGCATTTGTTTTAAGTAGTCTGTGCTGCAATTGTAATTGAGTGTAGGGTCTTTATCGTTATTGAGATATTGTTCGGTGCGCTGCAGCCCTTTTTGCAAATCCTCTATTGTAATCTTTTCATCAAGGGCAACTTGTCCTGTTTTCAAGCTTTGTGCAAGGAATGTGGTGTACAAATTATCCGGGCTGGATGTGTCTAGTTTGCCAAAACATTGTTGATAGAGGTCAAAAATAGTGGGCCAATAAGTTCGGACAACTTGTTGCAGGCCCATGACGCTTTCGGGGTTGTGTCTGGCGTTCGGGTTGTGTTGTCTGTAATTTGCTTCTTGTGTCTTAAGAGCTTCGCCCAAAGCATCTTCAGCGTTCATATTTGCCACTAACAGCTGACAGGCAGCTTCTTCAGTTGAGTTGTTGTTTGGAGGGGCTGGCACAGCCACCGGTGCCATGCTTAAAAAGGCTAAAAGAAGTGTGGTGCGTAAAGCAGATTTTTGCATCATCTTTGACAACTCTCAAGGCGGATAAATTTGTCAAAGGCTATCACTTGAAAGAGTATTGGCGTGCATTTTTGAAGTATAGATTTGTAATCACATTTATTTTGCCACAAAAGAATGCGCCTTTTTACACATTTTTTATAGAAATGCTGTGTAAGGTGTGTGATTTACACAAAGAAAGCGTTCAAGATTTTTGTATAATGGGCTTGCAGGGCTTTGAGGTCTTGTAAGGCAGCATGCTCGTTGGCTTTGTGAATCGTTTTTGATAAAAGGCCTAGCTCGATCACAGGGCATAAAGCGCTGATAAAACGTCCGTCACTTGTACCGCCTGTGGTGCTAAGTTGTGGCACGCACTCGGTGCCCCTTTCGCGCAGGCTGTCTACCACAGATTTTTGGACTTTGTGAATAGATGCAAAGTCGCGGGTTAGATAAGGTTCACCATTGATGTTGATATCAAGGATGTGTTTGCCCGCATGACTGCTGCTGGCTTTTTCAATGCGTTGCTGCAGGCTGCGGCCTGTGTGATGTGGGTTAAAGCGAATGCTAAAAAAAGCTTTGGCCTCAGGCGGTGTGACGTTGCTGGCAATAAAAGGGCTTTCAAGGCCTGTTAGCGTAAACGTGGTGGGCTCAAAGCAAAGGGTGCCGCTGTCGTCTTTATAGCCCTGATCAAGCTGCCCTTCCCAAAAATCGCTTTCTAGCGTGTGTTGTGTGTTAAGCAGTGCTGACAGGGTTTTTAAAAGGCGTGGAAGGGGATTGTGGCCGTTTGAAGGATAGGCGCTATGACCACTTTTTCCTAAAACAGTCAGGCTGCCGGTTAAGCTGCCGCGGCGACCAATTTTCAGCGTATCGCCGACAAAATCACTGGAAGAAGGCTCGCCCACAAGGCAAAGGGTTGGCTCAAAGTTGGTATGACCGGGCAAAAGCGTTTTGTGGTTTTGCTGCAGGCAGGGAATCATGGCACGCGTTCCGTTAAGGGCGGGACCTTCTTCATCACTGGTAAGCAAAAGGCTTAAGGTGCCCTGTAAGCCTGAAGGTTGTGCTTTGCGTTGTGCAAGAAAAACCTGTGTGGCGCATACAAAGGCGGCAATGGCGCCCTTCATGTCGGCGGTGCCGCGTCCCCACAAAATGCCGTCTTTTATCACTCCCTCAAAGGGTGGGTGCGTCCACTCTTGGGCGTCGGCAGGCACCACGTCGGTGTGTCCTAGAAACAACAAGTGTGGTCCGCGTGTATGCGTCGGGTCAAAAGTTTGTGTGGCAAAAAGGTTGGTGACTTCTTTGATCTGATGCAGATGAACGGTGAACCCAAGGGTTTCCAAAAGTGGTTTAAGAAGGTCAAACGTGCGCTCGGGCGAAGGCGTGATGCTTTTGCAGCGCACAAGGTCTTGTGTAAGGCTGACAACGTCGTTTAAAGCGTTGTTTTTGGGAGGGGTGTGTTGCACGGTGGGTCTCACCGCATTAGTCTCTTAAAAGGTCGTTGACGGCTGTTTTGGCGCGGGCTGTGGCGTCGACTTTTTTAATAATAACGGCGCAGCGCAACGAAAGCGTGTCTGACGTTCTATAGCTGCCAGGCACAACGACCGAGTAGGGTGGAATTTCACCAAAACTTATTTTGCCCGAAAGGCGATCGATCACTTTTGTTGAGCCGCCAATCATTGTGCCCATGCCAATGACCGAGCCTTCGCCAATTTTGGCCCCTTCAACAATTTGGCTTTGGGCACCGATAAAGCAGTTGTCTTCAATAATAACGGGCGTGGCTTGTGGGGGCTCGAGCACGCCGCCAATACCCACACCTGCGGCGATGTGGCAGTTTTTGCCTACCTGTGCGCAAGAGCCGACGCGTGCCATGGTATCGACCATTGTGCCGTCATCAACATAAGCGCCTATATTGACAAAGCAGGGCATCAAAACGACAGATTTGCCAATATACGCACCGCGCCTTACAACGGCGCCTGGCGCCATGCGAAAGCCTGCTTGCTCAAAGTCGGCGGCACGCCAGCCGGCACCTTTTAAAGGCACCTTGTCGTAAAAAGGAAAGTTTTCAGACCCTTGTCTGTGAGAGGGTGTGTATTTAAAAAACAGCAAGATAGCTTTTTTTAGCCAGCTGTGGGTTTCCCACAGGCCATTGCTGCACGAGGCAACACGCACAAGCCCCTGGTCCAGCTGTGTCAGAACCGTTGCAAGCAGTGCGGCGTCGGGTTTTTTTTGTTGCTCCCAAC
>JBAJNL010000012.1:0-32778 GCA_036881885.1 Holosporaceae bacterium | reverse complement strand
TAAAGACCCTTATGTCAAAAAGGCATTAACCAAGGGTGTGCGATCCCGCGCTGCCTTTAAGCTTGAAGAGATTCACCAGAAATATAACCTGTTTCAAAAGGGGCAAGTCGTTGTTGATTTGGGGGCGGCGCCCGGGGGGTGGAGCTGTGTGGTGGCGCCCTTGGTGCAAAGCGTTGTGTCCCCCAAGGGGTGTGTGATCGCGGTTGATTTGCTTGAGATGGAGGCCATCGAAGGGGTGCCCTTCCTTCAAGGTGATTTTACGGCTGATACAACGCAAAACCAATTGTTGGATGTGGTCAGTGCACAGGGGGGTGTGGTGGATGCGGTGATTTCGGACATGGCGCCTTCACTCACCGGTCATGCCGCAACCGACCATTTGCGGCAGATGCATTTGACGAACGAAGCTTTGGCGTTTGCCACACAACATTTGTCCAAAGGCGGTTTTTTTGTGGTGAAGATTTTCCAAGGCGCGCAAGAGGCTGCCTTTCTTAAAAGCCTGCGCGCGGCCTTTAAGCGCGTTTATACCGTGAAGCCTGATGCCAGCCGCCCCAAATCGCGCGAGATGTATGCGGTGTGCTGTGACTTTTTGGGCTCGTAAGCCTTTTGCACGCATCGCGAAGGCGCTAGCTTGCGTTGGGGCCCTCGGTCATCCAAAGAAACGCGTAGCAGTGGCCCTCACCAGCCTTCATCAAGCCAAAGCACGGTGTGGTGTACTCTGCTCTGCAGAACGCCTTTATAGCGGCCATGTTCTGGGGATCATGACTAATCATCAACCGTTTGATCAAGGTGAGGTGTTGTGACTTTTCAAGCAAATCGGGGGCAAGGTTGGCAAAACCGTGTCACGAGGCGTTAAGCGTTGCACGTGCAGCCAAGAAACTGTGGGCCGCAGCCCAGGGCATTCTCTGATCTTCGGTGTGTGGCCAAGGTTTTTGCAGAGACTCACGTTTAAGACTTGAAGGGGTGTGCTGTTAATTAAAAAGGGAACCCTTGGAAGATTTAAGCTCAATAAAATCAAATTACTAATATTTGTTGGTAAACTTTGTGTCAGTAAGAAGACTCTTTCGTTGGTATCACAATGGTGCGCGCCCTCGGTGCAATGGTCTTAAGGGTGAGTTGTTCGAGACCCTGCCTTAAACAGCAAGGCAAAGGCCGTCATAGGCCGGTGCGATGCTTTGTACTGCGCCTTGTGTGACCAGCGGATGGTTTTTAAGTTGTTGGGTGAGTGTTTGATAGTCAAGCTTGGCGCCCATGTGAATCAAGATGGCGTGTTTGGGGCGTACGGCGTCAATCCATGCCAGTGTTTGCTCAAGGTGCGCATGTGTGGGCCGCGGTTCAAGATCCATACAATCCACAAACCAAATGTCGACACCGCGCAGCAGACTGAGCGCGTTATGTGACAGTGCTTTAACGTCTGTAGAATAGGCCCACGATTGCTTGCCTGAATCACCTTGGGGCGCAAGGCAATCAAAACGATAGCCCATCGTGTTCATGCCGCCGTGATCTTGCACAAATGTTTGCACCTGCCAATTGTGCCATTTAAAAGTTGGCTCTAATGGCTGTGGCACCAGAAAAGGTGTGTAAATGGGCAGGCGAGGGGGCGGTGCGTTGGTGTCGTCAATCAAAAAAACAAAGAGATGTTTCAGCACTTTGAGTGTCTCAGGGTCGGCGTAAAACGGAATTTTCTCGCGAAAATGGCCAAAGAAGGGGCGCAGGTCATTCAGCCCCAGCACGTGATCGGCGTGCGCGTGCGTTATAAAAAGGCCATGGATCCGTTGAATGTTTTCACGCAGCAGCTGCGCCCTTAAGTCGGGCCCTGCGTCGATCAGCCATGTTTCAGTGCTTGTTTCAGACAAGGGGGTCGGCAACTCGATGGCCAATGACGTGCGTGTGCGCCTGTTTTTGGGCTCGCTTGGATCGCACGCGCCCCAACGCCCTGTTACAAGCGGCACGCCCGACGATCCGCCACATCCTAAAACGGTTAACTTCATGGCGCCCTTACAATGTCCTGACTTTGGGATATCTGGTTTTTTAACAAACGTAACACAAAAAGCGTTTTAAAACGATGACGTTCAAAGCGTTTTATGATGCCAAAAAGCCACAGCTAAGATGCACAAAATCTCTTGTATTATGCGGCAAAGTAATAGATGCTAAAAAGGGCGTAGGCCACAAGAAAACAAGGATCGGTTTAGGTATCAATTAAGGCAATGAGCAAAGAGAAAAGCCAAAGGGCGTACCACCTACAATTGCCCAAAACGTCTTTTGAGATGCGTGGTCGCCTTGCCGAAAAAGAGCCCAAGTGGCTGGCATTTTGGAAACAGATTGAACTTGAAGCCAAACGCGCAGCCAATCGCCAAGGCGCACACCGTTTTGTGTTGCACGATGGTCCGCCTTATGCCAATGGTCATCTGCATTTAGGGCATGCGGTCAACAAAATTGCCAAAGACATCGTTAATCGTTTTTATTGGTCAAAAGGATACAAAACACCCTATGTGCCAGGGTGGGACTGCCATGGCTTGCCGATCGAAGCCAAGGTGCTTGAGGCCGTAGGCAAAAAAGGCGCCGAGGATCCGCTGGCTTTTCGCAAGGCTTGCGCAGACTTTGCTCAAAAGTGGATTGACATTCAAAAGGGCGAATTTCAGCGCATGGGCCTTTTGGGTTTTGAAGGTGCTTGCTATACAACCATGAGCCGCAAGGCTGAAGAAGCCATCATCAGGGGTTTTTTTGATCTGTGTCAACAAGGCTTGGTGTACAAAGGGCTGAAGCCAGTTTTTTGGTCAGTGGTTGAGCAAACAGCTTTGGCTGAGGCTGAGGTTGAATACAAAGATGTCACATCACCTTCGCTTTATGTGTGTTTTCCGTTTACCAAGGCAACACATCCGGCTCTTGAAGACGCCAGCGCTTTGATTTGGACCACCACACCGTGGACACTGCCCGCCAACCGCGCCATTGCTTATGGTGATCTTGAGTATCTTGTGTGTGAAACACAACAAAATATGCAAGGTGAACGCAGGCGCTTTGTTGTGGCAAAAGATTGCTTGCCGGCTTTAAAAAGTAGCGCTCACCTTCAAGACGTTCAGGTGGTTGCGCACTTAACCCCTAAAGATCTTGAGGGGGCCGTGTGCCAGCACCCCTTGAAAGATGCGGGCTATACCTTTGATGTGCCTTTGTTTTTCGGAACACACGTGACCAACACGGCCGGTACAGGCTTGGTGCATACGGCGCCTGCCTATGGTGTGGATGACTTTGCACTTGGTCGCGCGCATAACCTTGAAATTGCCGATGTGATCGACGACAGTGGCATCTTTAAAGAAGCCGTGCCGCTTTTTGCAGGCTTGCATATCTACAAGGCCGAAAAACCGGTCACAGAGGCGCTGACAGAAGCGGGTGCTTTGTTTGACAAGGGCTCTTTACGGCACAGCTATCCTCATTCGTGGCGCTCGCGCACGCCGCTTATTTATCGTGCCACACCGCAGTGGTTTTTGGGTTTGGATCAACCGGGGGCAGGGGACGGTGCCAAGAACGCATCCTCTTTACGTGCCAAAGCCTTAAAAGCCTTGGATAGCATTCGCTTTTTTCCAAAAGCTGGCCGTGCGCGCCTTGAAAGCATGGTGCAAAACAGGCCTGACTGGTGCCTGTCACGCCAACGCACCTGGGGCATTCCACTGATGCTGTTTGTAGATCAAAAAACAGATACCCTCTTGGTGAATGCGCATGTGAACCAAAAACTGCTTGAGCTTGTGAAAGAGGGCGGATCAGACATTTGGTGGCAAATTGAGCCTGATGCGTTTTTAAAACCTTTTGGTTTAACAGGATACAAAAAAGTCACCGATATTTTGGATGTGTGGTTTGAGTCGGGCATGACGCACCGTTTTGTGCTTGAAAAGCCGGCCGATCTTTACCTTGAAGGATCGGATCAACACCGTGGCTGGTTTCAATCATCCCTTGTGTTGGGCGCGGCCTTGTGGGGGCATTCGCCCTTTGAGCAATTGCTGACCCATGGGTTTGTGGTGGATGATAAGGGTTATAAGCTGTCGAAATCTCTTGGGAACGCGATGGCCCCTGCCGAGATCATTCAGCAGCATGGCGCAGACGTTCTAAGGCTGTGGGTGGTCTCAAACAACATCTATGACGATCTTAAGATGGGGCCGCTTGCCCTTAAAAGCGTGCAAGATATTTATCGGCGTATTCGCAATACCTTTCGCTTTTTGCTGGGCAATTTAAGTGACTTTAAGAAGCCTTCAGCGCAAAAAGCAAGTGACACAAAAGAGGATATAAAAGAGGCCATAAAAGAATGGGCACCGCTTGAGCGCTTTATGTTGTCGCGCCTTGTGGCCTGTTTTGAGGCGATTCAAAACGCCTTTCAGCAATACGATTTTGCAGCCATCACAACGCTGTTGCATCGTTTTTGCAATCAAGAGCTGTCGGCTTTTTATTTTGATATCCGAAAAGACAGCCTTTATTGCGATGCCCCGCAAGATAAGGCCCGTCTTCAAACACAGCAAACCCTTGATGCGATTTTGCAGGCGCTTTTAACATGGTTTGCCCCCTTGCTGCCTTTTACCACTGAAGAAGCTTTTCAGGCTTTCCAAGCCTCTGATGCTGCCTGCGGGCAAAGCGTTCACTTGCAAGATATGTGGTGTCCTGACGAAAATTGGCGCGACCTTAAGCTTGAAAGCATGTTTGACAAACTGCAAATCATTCGCCGCTGTGTGCTGGCAGCCCTTGAAAAAGAGCGCGCTGAAGGGCGCATCAAAGCGTCTCTTGAGGCGGCGCCCCATCTTTATATAGCCGATGATCAATTGTTCGAAGCGGCCGCATCTTACGGAGAAGCGCTTCTAGCCGAGCTTTGTATTACGTCAGGCTGCAAGATTGTCAAAGGCCCGCCGCCCGCTGCAGAAAAGGCCTTTCAAAGTGACGACACCCAAAGCCTTTGGGTGGTTCCCCGAAAGGCGACAGATAAAAAATGTCCGCGCTGTTGGCAGTTTAAAGCGCTTGTGTCCCATGTGCCATCAGCCAAAACGCCAAGCGAAACATCTGACCTTTTGTGCGGGCGTTGTGATCGTGTTGAATTGTTGTTAAAGGAGCGTGCATGCGCCGTCTAAAGCTTAAAAACCAAGATATTTTGCTCTTTTGTGTGCTGGCCTTAGATCAAATCACCAAGTTTGTGATTGTGATGTGGGCGCACCAGGGGTGGCGTGGCACAAGGGTGACGTCTTTTTTGAACCTGATTTATGTCCAAAATACGGGTGTTAGCTTTGGCTTGTTAAAAGATTTGAATGCGTTGCATCCGCACTTTTTATCTTTTTTGACGCTTTTTATTGCGTTTGGCTTTTATCTGTGGTGCCAAAAAGCACGCAGTTTTGCGCTAAAGTATGGTCTTGTGTTGATTGTAGGAGGCGCCCTAGGGAACATTCTCGACCGTTTTTGCCGCTTAGGCGTTGTCGACTTTATTGATTTTCATTTGAAAAATTGGCATTTTCCTGCTTTTAATATAGCAGATATTGCAATTACCAGTGGAGCCGTGTTGTTGCTCTATGATACGTTCTTCTTAAGAAAAGGATCCTAAGACGTCTCATGTTTTGCTCGTTTTTCTCTCTTTTTGTGATGCTTTTTTCAACAACGCTTCTGGTTCTGGGCCTTGGTGGGTGCGATACAACGCGCGAAACCCTGGGGCTGAAGAAAAAAGCGCCTGATGAATTTGCGGCGGCGCCTTATGAAAAGGGGCTTGAGGTGCCGCCACACATGTCGCAGCTGCCAAAGCCTGCAGCAGACGCTGCGGCAAAACCAAGCAAAGAAGCACAAATCGCCTCTGCCGAAAAACCTTCATCTCTTTCAAAGGGAGAAGAGGCCTTTTTGAATGAACTAAAGTCCCCAAAGAAAACCTAGAGACTTATGCCCTATGTCATCTTCAAAAGCGCTGACGCCTTCTTGTTTATATGAGCAATCTTTCGAGCGCACGCTGAAACAAGGGCTTGTGGATGAAAAACAGCTCAAAACATCGATGGCGCTTGCCCGTGATGCCGTAGACAAGCTGCGCTCTAAAGGCAAAGATGGCTCGCTTGAAATGCTTGAGTCTGTTTTTTGGAAGGATGACATTCCAAACTTTAGCGCTATTGGTACGTTTTATCGGCGCTTTCATAGCGTTGTGGTGATTGGCATGGGCGGTGCGGCATTATCGGGCAAGGCGCTATGCTCGCTTTATCAATCATGGATTATGTCTGATTCGTCGTTTCCGTTTATTTACTTTCTTGATAATCTTGATCCTGAAATTTTTTGGGAGTTGATGTCCGTTTTAAACCCCAAAACAACAGGCATTGTGGTCATCTCGAAGTCAGGCGAGACAACCGAAACCATTGCGCTGTTCATGCGCTGTCTTGAATATTGGAAAGAGTTCCTAACGCCGCAAGAAATTGGCACGCACTTTACCATTATTTCCCGTAAAGAAAGTGCCTTGGCGCGTTTGACTGGTCAATTTCAAATGACTTTTCTTGAGCATCCACAGGCCATCGGTGGTCGTTTTTCATGCTTTACGTTGGTGGGGCTTTTGCCTTTAATGATGGTTGGTGGTGACCCGCGCAAGGTACGCCAAGGTGGCAGCGCTGTTGTGCGCTCGTTTTTTGCAGATCGCACCTCACCACCACTTGAAGGCGCGGCGCTGTTGCATGCGCTTTATGAAAACAAAAAGCTGACCTCGCATGTGTTGTTTCCTTATGGTGACGCGTTTGTGCAGTTTGTACAGTGGTGTCGTCAGCTGATTGCCGAAAGCTTGGGCAAGCAAGGGCAGGGGATCACACCTCTTAGCGCTTTGGGGCCTTGCGATCAACACAGTCAGTTGCAGCTATACCTTGATGGCCCCAAGGACAAATTTTTTACATTGTTAACCGAAAAAAACAAACCGCGCGAGAAGGTGAAGCCTGATGTGTGGGCGTCGTTTCCTGAGGTAAGCTTTTTAGCAGAAAATACACTAGAAGACTTGCTGTCTGCCCATCAGCAAGCAACTGCCGATGTTTTAGTCTCGCGCGATTGTCCTGTGCGTGAAATTTGCGTTAAAACATTTAACGAGCTATCAATTGGTGCGCTGTTTGCGCATTTTATGCTTGAAACTTTGGTCTTGGCCGAGCTCATGGGCGTTAACCCGCTTGATCAGCCCGCCGTTGAAAGTATCAAAGTTTTAGCCAAGCGCTTTTTAAAGCCTTCCAACCGTGAGAGTGAACGCCAGGCATCTTAACCCATGTGCCGTCAGGGGTGCAAACAATCGCCCTCAAACTTGCGGCCTGCTGCGTCGAAACAACGTTATCGCGACAGGTGCCCCTGGCACCTGATTCATTTAGCTGAAGCTTAAGCAGCCAAAGCACACGATGGATTGCCACGTCGGAAACTGAGTTTCCTCCTCGCAATGACAGTGTGGAAGCATACCGCGTCACGCCCGTTGTCATCGGGATCGCGAAGGCGGAGCCTGCGGCAAATCACATTTCTTAACCTCACAAAGCGTAGCATCAAATCACTCAACTTGCTTGCTACCATATTTTACATAATATATATTCTTTTACTTTTATATGATGCGAAGGAGAGCTCTATCCCACCGGCCAAGCTCAACTTGCCACGCAACTAAGTTGACCAAAGCACACGTGGATTGCCACGTCGCCTTAAAAGGCTCCTCGCAATTGTAGAGGTCAGATAAATAAGAACGTCATCGCGAAGGCGTTAGCCTGCGGCGATCCACATGCAAGGAACTGAAGTGGCTAAGGCACGCCGCGCGTCGGAAACCTCGTTTTCTCCTCGCAATAACGGTTTTTGGTTTTTTAAAACATGTGCCTGTACAAAAGCAGCGCGCCCTTAGCCATGGCAAAGCAACCCATGGCTAGTAAAATAAGGCTCATCACCACATTGGCATATTTGATCAACAGTTCTTGCGCGCGCTGTTTTATAAAATAAAAAAGCACAACCAAGCTGCCCCACCACAAGCAAGCACCTATAAACAAGGCCAAGGCAATGAAAAAGCTGTGCAACATGTGGCCATCGGGTGCAATGTCTAACACCGAAAACAAGGCCAGTAGCCCTGCTAAAGTTAAGGGGTTAAAAATAGTCAACGAAAAACCAAAAGCAAAGGCCGTGGCTAAGCGGTTTGTTTTGTGGTTTGCAAGACGTTGTTTTTGGCTGACGGTTGTTTTTTGCAGCAGTGCTTTGCCTGCAATGACCAGCAAAAGCCCCCCTATTAAATAAAGCCACTCGGTGGCCAGTGGCACAAGCCGAAAGGTGGCTTTGACACCCAAAGCGGCCAGCAAGCCCCAAAGCGCATCAGCAAAAGCCACGCCCAAAGCTGTGGCAATCGCCCTTTTTAGCTGCTGTGCAAAGACAAGATTTGCAATCAGAAGCGCAATGGGTCCAACGGGTGCCGAGACCAAAACGCCTGCGATAATGGCCTTTATGTAAAGCAAAGTGACTCCATTAGCGTCCCGCGAACATCTGCCTTAGATAAAGAAAAAAGCTAAGCATACTCAGTACGGCAGATGTGGCGAATAAAACGCATCCAATTAAAAAAATCCACACTGCAAGAGCGCTGCCAAAAGGCTGCCCTACCATCATGCTGGCCAAAGCCAACATTTCTGTCGCTGTTTTGAATCGGGCAAGGTTACTAACTTTCAGCGGGGTACCATGCAGCTCGACATACCGCTCTCTTAAAGCCGGCACGCAAAGATCACGCGCCACAATCAGCAACGCGGGCACCAAAAGCCAGCCTGCAATTTTGCCCACAGCCGTTAAAACCAAAATGGCTGATGCCACAAGCATCTTGTCTGCCAAGGGGTCTAAGATTTGCCCCAAGCGTGACGACTGGTTATAAAAGCGTGCGATGTAGCCATCTAAAAAATCGGTGGCGGCGGCCAGAATAAAAAGGCTATTGCGCGCCCAAACGGCCCAAAGTGCATCGGTGTAAAACAAGGCCACAATCAAAGGCACAGCACCAAGGCGCGCGGCTGTCAGCAGGTTTGGCCACAGCCAAAACGAACGCATCGTGGCCTTTAAGGATACATGTAAACTTTTTTGTGCTTCCAGCGAAGAAGTCATGTGAGTGGCATCATCTAAAGAAATCTAGGCTCTTATTTAATCATGATTTTGCAACGATTCATAGATCTTTATGGCCAAAGCCTTTGACAAACCTTTGACTTGCATCAATTGCTCAAGGCGCGCTTCTTTAAGGCCGCCTAAAGACCCAAAGGCATTCAGCAAATCTTTTTTGCGTTTTGGCCCAATGCCCTGAATGGCATCTAAGGGTGAGCGCATCACGTTTTTTTGACGCTGTTTGCGATGCCCCTCAATGGCAAAGCGATGCGCTTCGTCGCGCAGGCGCTCAAGGTAAAAGAAAAGGGGTGACGGCGCCTGAAGGTCTAATTCAGAACCTGTTTGATCATAAAACGTTTCCCCCAAACGTCCCCGAGCCGGCCCTTTCGCAATCGCCAGCAAAGGAATATCCTCAAGGTTCAGCTCACGCATTACAGCACGCGCCGCCGACAGGTGCCCCTTACCGCCATCTAAAATAAGCAACGATGGTTTGATAACCTCAAAGCGCCCTTTTTCATCTTTTGTAGCGGTTTTTCCCGCAAAACGTCTTTTTAAAACGTAACGCATCATGGCGTAATCATCTTGTCCATCAAATTCTGGTGGCACTTTAAACAGGCGATAATTTTGTTTTTCAAAGCCATCACTGCCTGCCACCACCATGGCGCCATAACCGTTGGTGCCAAACAAATGACTGTTATCATAAATCTCGATACGGGTGGGCAGATCTGGCAAGTGCAAAAAGGCCTGCAGGTCTTTGAAAAGCTGCTCTTGCGTTTGCAGATCAAACGCACGCCTTAAAAGGGCTTCTTTCGCGTTCTTTTGTGCATGCAAAAACACATCGTTTTCTTGCGCACTGTGTGGCGCCCTGATGCACAGCGGCTGCGTTGTGTTGTGATTCAGGGCGCCTTCAAGCACCCCATCATCAAGCGGCATATCTTTTAGCAACAACAAGGCTGGCCTTGGGTTTTTTGCATAAAACTGCGCCAAAAGCAAAGGATAGCTTTCTAAAATCCAATCTTCTTGCCAAATCTCTTTGCCCGATGCCGGCTCCCTTGCAGGTGCCTTTTTATCAAACCTGTTGGTCATAAAAGCTTTGCCGCCAAGCAACTGCCCTCCTCTGAAAAACAAAAAATAGGCGCACACAAGGCCGCCCGAGCTGTGAAACGCCACCACATCAATGGCCTTTTTATTTTTTAAAAACAGCGCCTGTTTTTGTTGAATAGCCGCAAGCGCTTGAAGGCGATCGCGCAAGGCTGCGGCCTGTTCATAAGAACGCTTGGCTGAAAGATGCTCCATCTGGCGGGCCATCTCTTGCTGTACTTTCAGTGACCGCCCTTCTAAAACCGCCTTCACGCCCTTAACGCACGCTTTATAGTCAGCGGCACTGATTTTGTCCACACAAGGGGCCGTGCACCGCTTGATGTCATACTGTAGGCAAGGACGCGTGCGGCTTGCAAACACATGATCCGAGCAGGTGCGCAGCTGAAAAGCACGCTGCAGTGCATTCTGCGTCAATGCCACCTCTTTCACCGAGGGAAAAGGCCCAAAGACCGTTTCTTTTTGATGCGGATTGCCCCTTAGGCGTTGCAGTCTTGGCCATGTTTCAGACGAAAGGCAAAGGTAAGGCAGCGTTTTATTATCTTTAAAAACAACATTATAGGGCGGCTGGTGTTTTTGAATCAGGTGCGCCTCAAGCAGCAGCGCTTCGGCCTCGCTACGTGTTTGAATAATCTCAATAGATCTGATGCAAGAGATCATGCGCTTTAAGCGCACAGGCAGGCGGTCGGGATGTGTATAACTTTGCACGCGTGCGGCAATATTTTTGGCCTTTCCGATATAAAGAAAGGCCTTGCCAGCGTCATACATCTGGTAAACGCCTGGCGAGCGGGGTAAAATGTCAAGCGCACCCTTAAGTGTGCGAACCCCTTCATTTGCAACAGTTTTTTTCACGAAACACAGCAGTCCAAACAAAAGCTGTGCTCTATCATGACGCTTAACAGCGGCGCCTGTCAAGGGTGTTTCAAATGATTAATTTTTTCTAAAAGTTGTTCACTGGTTTTGTGGATAAGGCTGTGGAAAACACATGGTCGCCTCTCCTTTTACCATCTGCAGTCTGTTTTTTGATAAAGGTGCACGAAAATGCATCATCTTGGCGCACCCCCCCTTTTTGAAATCCACTTAAATCCAGCTATTTTGGCTGCGGCAACCAAGGTAGCGCTTGGCGTACCAGCTTAAGTTTGTCGCCTTGTGGCTCAAAGCCCACATGCTCTAAAAGCTTTTGGGCCGTCACGTTGGTGAAAATTTCACGATCTTGCAAATCTGACGACACAACAGCATCAATCTTGTAAACACGCGCGTAATGCTCAAGAAAAGTGTACATCAAGGGGAGGTGTCGCTTTGTGGTTTCATGAAAGGCAAGCTTTTCGATAGTGAGTTGATCCTTAAAAAGTCTGTAGGATACACACAAAGCCGGTTGTGCCGTAGGCACTTTGTGATCTGTGATGTTGGCCTCAAACATCGAGGCCGCTGACACTGTTGCCTCTCCTGCAACAGGTGCCGAAGGCAGTGCGTGACTTTCAACGCTGCAATCTGTATTGGGTGAGCGAAAATCAATGGCCTGCGCTCCCCAAGATGCTGCAACCAAAAAGGCGCTGCATAAAAGTGCTTGGCTGATACGATGTGTGTCAGTTTTTGTCATAAAAAGATGCTCTTAATGTTGAAAACAGTGGTTTTTCAACTGTCAAAATGACACATCTTTGATCAAAAGGCAATGATTTCAGTCAGTTGCATGCCTTAAGCGCGTGGCAAGTGGATCGCCGCAGGCTAAAGCCTTCGCGATGACGCAATGCCTTCTTTAAGATTTTTTAAGGGGCTCGCCCAAGCGTTGGATTTCCCACTCAAGTTGCACGCCCGAGGTTTTTGCCACTTTTTCTTGTGCCAGCAGCCCCAGCTTTTCAAGATCATCGGCTGTGGCATTGCCTTTATTCAGCATAAAGTTGCAGTGTTTTTCCGAAAACTGAGCATCACCTTGTGACAGGCCACGAAATCCTGCGTCATCCAGCAGTTCCCACGCTTTGTGTGGTAACGGATTTTTAAACGTGCTGCCGCCTGTACGGCCTGTGGGCTGGCTGTCACGCCTTTGAGTCGACAGGTTTTCCATTTCTTCCAAGATTTTCTCTTTGGCTTGGGGTTTGCCTTTAAGGCGGGCACTGACAAAAATCCAGTCAGCGGGCAGTTGCGAGCGACGATATGAAAACTGCAAATCAGCGGCCGACAAATAGTGCGTGTTGCCTTTGTTGTCCATCACGACAGCATATTCAAGCACATCAGCCATTTCTTTGCCAAAAGCGCCGGCATTCATACGCAACGCGCCACCAATGGTGCCTGGAATGGTGTAAAGAAAGGATAAACCGCCAATACCTGCCTCATAAGCCCTTTTGGCAACCTTTTTATCAAGCACTGCTGCACCCACATCCAGCGTGTGGTTGGGGCCAAAAATAATGGTCTCACAAGAGGCTTTGAGCGAAATCACAACGCCACGCACACCACCGTCACGTATGAGAACATTAGAGCCCGCACCCAAAAGCACATAAGGCAGCGCGCGCGGTCGCTCTTTTAAAAACAGATGCAAATCTTGAAGGGTGGGTGGCTCAAAAAAATAATCAGCCACACCGCCCACACGAAACCATGTGTAAGGCGCCAAAGGAACATTCGTGCGAAGCCCTCTTAGCAACGACAGTATTCTCATTGCTGAGGCAGTCGACTTTGGTGCAAGCTTTGTCTTATCAAAAGCAAGATCAGCCATCAACAAATCCCCGTTCGTAGTGAATGTTCTTCTCTTTAAACATGGATTTTTAAACTTTGTCAAAGGTCTGTGTATCTAAAAAAGACTGTATTGCCAGAAATTCTTGCTTAATAAATTCTTTTTTGTGGGGGGATCGGCTCAATTTCAGCAGATCTGGTCTGCATGTGTACCGAGCGTTTTTGTAATAAAATATTTTTTATTTGTTTTAGATCAAAATATTTTTCAGAAAAATCAATTGGTTTTAGTAAAAGTGTCACAAGTGTGTGATAAGGTGCCCGGTCGCAACGATCGGGGTAGTCACTGCGGGCGTGTGCACCGCGGCTTTCTTGTCTATCAAGCGCACTGATTAAGGTGGCACGTGCTTGGGGGAACAAATTGTGTAGCTCTAAAAGGTCTACAAGTTCGGTATTAAACACAAGCGATTGATCTTGCAGGCCAATAAGAGGAAGCTGCGCGGCCACATGGTCAAGCTCGGCCAAGCCTTTTTTCAGGTGTGCTTCCGAGCGAAACACCCCTCCATAGCGGCTCATCACAGCTTGCATTCGCTCGCGCACCGCCCCAACGGTCAAAACGCCCGAGGTTTTGTGTAACACCCAAAAACGCTGTAAGTATTTTTGAATCTCTGCGTTTTCTAGGACAGGCGGCGGCTTTTGGGGCTGGTGTTTGTCAGCGGCATGCAGCGCGGCTGCGCGGCCAAAAACCACAAGATCTAAAAGCGAGTTAGTGCCCAAGCGATTGGCGCCATGCACAGAAACGCAAGCGGCTTCACCAATAGACATCAACCCTTTGACATGCAGTGGCTTGCCCTCTTTTGTTAAGGCGCGCACACGGCCGTCAATGGTGGTGGGAATGCCGCCCATGTTATAATGAACTGTGGGGCACACAGGAATGGGCTGCTTTTGCACATCAACGCCTGCAAAAATGCGTGCTGTCTCTGAAATGCCGGGCAAGCGCTCTTCCAAAATGGCGGGCTTAATGTGTTGCAAATGCAAAAGCACGTGGTCTTTTTGGGGGCCAACGCCCCTGCCCTCTAAAATTTCAACGGCAATGGCGCGCGAGACCACATCGCGTGAGGCCAAATCTTTAACTTTAGGGGCATAGCGCTGCATAAAGCGCTCGTCTTTTGCGTTAGTTAAAAAGCCGCCCTCACCTCGTGCACCCTCGGTAATCAAGCAGCCTGCGCCGTAAATGCCTGTGGGGTGAAACTGCACAAATTCCATATCTTCAAGCGGCAACCCTGCCCGCACCACCATGCCCGCACCATCACCGGTGCAGGTATAGGCAGATGTCGCCGTTGCATACGCGCGGCCATAACCCCCCGTAGCCAAAACCGTTTCATTGGCTGCAAAGGCGTGCAGTGTGCCATCTGCCAAGTTCCAAGCCACAACGCCTTTGCATGCTGGTTTGACGCTTTTATCGTCCATCACAAGGTCAAGAGCCACGTACTCTGAAAAAAAGGTCACCCGGTGTTTCAGACACTGCTGGTAAAGCGTATGCAAAATGGCATGGCCGGTTCTGTCAGCGGCCGCGCACGCCCGTTTCGCCATGGTTTGACGGTCGCTTAGCGTATGCCCGCCAAAAGCTCTTTGGTAAATGCGGCCATTGGCCGTGCGTGAAAAAGGCACGCCCATATGCTCAAGTTCAATCACAGCTTCTTTGGCATGCTGGCACATGTAAACGATGGCATCTTGATCCCCCAGCCAGTCACTGCCTTTGACGGTGTCATACACATGGTTTTTCCAGGTGTCGTCGTCCCCCATGTTGGCCAAAGCGGCGCTAATGCCCCCTTGTGCGGCCGCGGTGTGCGAACGTGTGGGAAAAACCTTTGAAAGCACGGCAACCGAAAACCCCTTATCCGCCATACCCAAGGCTGCGCGCAACCCGGCGCCGCCTGCGCCCACCACCACAATATCAAAAGCGTGCAACGTTGCGGCGGGAAGTTGGTTTGCAAAAGCAGACATTAAAGTTCATCTTTCATTTTGTCGCAGCACCTTTTTTTAAACCAAAAGCACCGAGATCATTTTCAAGCTAACAGCACATACCAAAACGCTGCCACCCACCCACAAAAGACGTTTCGCGCCTTTGCGTGCCGAAACGTCATGCACATAGTCGTCAATAATCACCTCAATATTCAAAACACTATGCCATAAAAAAAAGACAAACCACGCAAGGCAAATCCAGCCGTCAGGTTTTGACGTCACCAAAGTCTGCAAAGCGCCCTTTTGACACCACAAAAAAGGCCACATGATGAATAAAAACCAAAAAGAGATAAGCAAAAAACAAAAAATAACAATTTTATGCAAAATCCAATGCCACGTGCCCCCTTTTTGCAAGGCGGCAAACGCACGCTTTTGTGTGTAAGTCGAGACATCGCCTTTAAAGTGTAATGTCATACGTTTTACCTATAATCCACAGTGTTGCAAAAGACCAAGCCACAAGCATGAGAGCACCAATGATGTATACGCTTTTCAGCGAAAAACCAATCCCTGCATATAAAAGAAAATGTCGCACAAGCCCTAAAAGATGGTAAATCAGCACACTGACAAAGCCGGCAAGACATATCCCGCCAAAAGGTGAAAGCAGCAAGCTATCAAGCGCTGACGGCGTCAGCAGCAGCAAAACGGCCCACAACAACGCAGCGCCAAAAAGAACAACCTCGGTCAAACGATGGGTAATCGACAAAAAAGAGGTTAGTTGAACTTTATAAACACCTAAATGAGGCGATAACGGCCTTGTGCGTTGGATAGCTCCTTGTTGTTTTTCTTGGTTTTGTGGCGGTACGTCTTCTGCTAGGGAAAAGTCAAAATGGTCATCTGACTCTTTAAACGAGCGCTTTGTGGGTATGCTGTTCTCGGCAAAGGGCGGCTTCCATGTTTTATGGGGCAAAGCATTGCGAGGGATGGGGTCAGGCACGGGTGGCAAGACGCTGCCTTGTTTTGGCCGAGTGCGTTTTGAAGCAGATGTTGCTGTTTTTGGCCGCGTTAAGACCTCTTGCTGCGGAACGGCGCCTTCATTTAAAGAAGCGAGCAACAAGGCATCTTTTTCTGCTTGCGTTTTTTTGAACAAGCCGGCCGCTTGTTTTTTAGACGCCACAGCTTTTTGACGCGGCTTTTGACGTGTTTTATGCACACGCACCTTGGACGCTGCCCCCTTTTTCTTGGCTTTGGCAGCGAACGCTTTAGGCGTTGATGGTTTGGACGTTTTGGTCGTCACGCAAAATGCAATCGTTTACAGGCTGACTTAGGCTCACTATGCCACACAAGTGCTCCAAAAGAAAAGAATCTTTTCATGTCTATGTGAGTTAAAACGCATATCATGTTGATACAGGTTACCAGATTCGTACCTTGTCGCCAAACGCGTCGCGCAATTGTTGACGCATCTCGTCTGAAATCCTAAGCTTTCTAAGCGTCAAACCATGAAATTGTGATGCACGCCGCAAAAGTGGCTTAACATCTGCGTCACTTAGTATACAATCATACAGATCAAGAAATGCAAGATTTCGCATCGAATCAATCACTTCAAAAAACGCGTCATTAAAACACGTGTTCTCAGGCAGCCCCAATACACGCAAGCGTGAGTCCCGTAAAGGGGTCAGGTGTGTGAGTATGTTTGGGCCACTCAGTCTTAGCTTCTCTAGTGTGTCAAAAGGCAAAAGCGCAAGCTGAGTATCGTTGATCTCGCTCTCAATCAAATCCAATTCACTCAAAGGCAAGGTTGCCAAGATGCGCACAGCGTCTTCCGAAAGGCATCCCGATAGAATTATTTTGCTGAGCTGAGGGTTGTTTTGCACAATGTGCTCAAACAGCGCTTGTTCTGCTGGTGCGCTGCCGTCTAAAGTCAACAAATCCCAAGATTCAAACATACGAAGACGCTTCAAGTGTTTTATCGCAAAACAGGCTTCTAGGGTTTTAAGTGGGGTGGTGAACCAAGAGATTTCTAAACTATCAGGGTTGTCGTAGTGAATTGTCTGATACCCCAGAGCAAGGGACTCTAGCTTGTCGCCGCAAGGCAACAAAGGCAGAGTGCTTGCGGTCACGGCTCCCCCCATACGCAAAGCCTTTACATTGACAAAAAGCGCCATCAGTGCGGTTGTGTCATCGGGCAAAGCGAGTGGACCTTCGATCCTCAACTCGACAGCACGTACGGCATGTTCTAAAAGGGCCTCTTTTTTCTCGGCGTGCTCTGGCGCTGTTGATTGCAGTATTGCTAAGGCCTTGGCGTCTAAGATAAATGATTCAGGGGGCAGTATCACCACCTTGCGCGGTGCCGCTTTGGCCATGGGCCTTGCTTGTGATGCATTTGGGCTCGCTGCTGCCGCCACAGGTTTTGGATTTTCAGGTGTGTTGTCGTCTTTGCCTTTAAGGGCCAAAAGGGGCATGCTGCCAAGACACAACAGAACAAGTGAACAAAGTGTGATGTTTTTCATGTGTCTAAAAAATACTAAATAAAATCAGTTATATAGTTTTAAAAAAATGCTTTTTTGTCAATATAGGGCGCTAGACTTCAAAGTACGAGAGATTTCCGGGGGGGGACATTGCACGTCGTGAGACGCAGCCCCTAACCATCAATGACGAGAAAAAAACTTGATTTCGACGTGGCGTTGCTTTGGCCGCCAAAGATCTTCTTTAGGCGCCCGGCCAGTGGATCGCCACAAGCGGCGCCTTCGCGATGACGAGAATCGATTCAAGGGGCCTACAACCATGTTGCGTCAAGGCCCCTCCCGCCCTAAACGCTATGACGCAGGTTTTAAGCTTGTAATTGTCGCTTTATCGTCCGCGGCCTTTTTGACCAGATGTTTGGCCATCTGTTCATCAAACAACGCGAAGGCATCTTTCCAGGTGCCCTTGGTGGACGCTTTGGCATACTCGGTTGCGCGGTTTTCAAAAAAGTTTGTAAACTCAAGCCCCGTTGTCATCTCTTCCATCCAGGGCAAGGGATCTTTTTTCACATCATACATGGCCGGCAAGCCCAGCTGCGAAAGCCGCCTGTTGGCGATATAGCGGATATACTTTTTGGTGCTTTCTGCGGTCAGTCCCTCGATGGGCCCAAGCTCGAACGCAAGGTCAATAAAAGAGTCCTCAAGCGAGACAATTTTTTCGCACACACGTTTGATTTTCTCACGCAGGGCCTCGGTCCACAAAAAGGGATGCTCTTCAATTAGCGTGCGAAACAGGTGCGTCATCGAATGCACATGCAATGTTTCATAACGAATCGACCACGAGACAATCTGCCCCATGCCCTTCATTTTGTTGAATCTGGGGAAATTCATCAGCATCACAAACGAGGCAAACAGCTGCACTCCCTCGCCAAAGCCCGAGAAAAAGGCCAGCGTCAGCGCGATGTCTTGAAGCGAGTCACCGCCAAACTCTTGCATGTATTCCCACTTTTCGCTCATAGCCTTGTAGTTTAAAAAGGCCTGGTACTCGGCGTCGGGAATACCCAGTGTTTCAAGCAGGTACGAATACCCTTGAATATGCACTGTCTCGATGTTTGAAAAAGCCGACAACATCATGCGGATTTCAATGGGTTGAAACAGGCGTCCGTAATACTGCATATAACAGTTATTCACACCAATATCCATTTGTGTGAAAAAGCGAAAAATCTGCATCAAAAGGTTTTTTTCGGCATCCGTTAGCTTGTTGTTCCAGTCTTTAAGGTCATCCGCCATCGACACCTCGTCCGGAAGCCAGTGAATGCGTTGCTGCGTCTGCCAAGCCTCAAAAGCCCAAGGGTAGCGAAAAGGCTTGTAAATGGGGTTTGGTTTAAAAAGAGGCGACACTGTTTCAATAGGGGCATTCTTTTTGTCTTCTGGTGCAACCTTAAGGGGAGATGTCTGCTGCGTTTGTGTCATCCTGGCTCCTTTGATGTTCAGATAAACTACCCAAAGAATACGCCAACAGATGTCCTGGCACCAGCTTCTTTTTTCAAAAGCCCGCAGCGCAAGCATTTGAAAAGCATTTTCTTTTCAAACGCACGCTATGCCTTAGGCCGTAAAAGACTTGACAGTTTTGATACAATCACTTCAGAATACACCAACCTTTTTCAAGCTTAGGGCAGCGCCAATGATCAAACTGCTTCTCTTGCGCTTTGCGCGCTTTTTAAGAAAATGGTGGCGCCGGTTTTTTGTTCCTTTGTCGCTTGGCTCACAGATGTTGATTGTTGATCAGAAAAAGCGTGTGTTTCTTGTAAGGCGTCGTGATACAAAAAAATGGGTCTTTCCCGGTGGCGGCGTTGCGCGGTATGAGCATCCCCTTGATGCGGCCATCAGAGAGACTTTTGAAGAAGCCGGCCTTAAGCTTGATAAAAAAGACGTCTCTTTAAGACAATGCTTTTTATCAACCTATCAAAACCGCTTGGACTATATCTTTCTTTACGAAACGCGCATTGATGCCACACAACACGCGCCCAAGTTTCGCTCGATCGAGATTGATCAAGGCGACTTCTTTCCATTGGATGCCCTGCCCGCAGACATTCAACCAGGCACAGATCGTCGCCTTAAAGAATTTGTTGGCGCAACGCCTTGCAGCCTTTTGTGGTGACGCCCCCTTCCTTCCAGCTCAAAGCTTTTCGGCGTCACGGCCACTGGTGTTGTTCCAGTCAAACACCTCTTCTTGAAACTTGGGGTTTCTAAAGGCCACGCGGCTGGCATGACAAAAAGCACGCCACCTTTTTGTTTGCGCCTCAGAAAACAGTCTTAAATAGCGCGTCTTTTCGGGCGAAAACGGGCTTTGCTTGTGCCTTTCTAAAAACTTAAGCGACTCAAACACAATACACGCCTGCATGGCCGCGCCACAAATGCGATCAACCCTGCCATCGGGCGGCATGGTCAGTTGATTGCGAATCAGGTGCTTGCAGGTAATAGCCGTTTTTTCCGAGCGCACCTTTTTTGGAATGCTGTACAAAAGCGCCATTTTATCTTTGTGTGACATCACTTCAAGGTCATTGCCTGTGTCAACCTCAACCGATTCAAGCGCTGGTTTGTCAGATCGGGGTGTTTTTGTAGCTTTGGCCGCAGGCTTTTGCGGCTTCGCCACCAGTGCTTTCTCTGTTGTGCCATTTTCTGCCATGCCAAACGACGCCAAGCCCGTCCACGCAACGAGCATCACGCAGCTGGCTGTGCGTGCGCCTTTAAAGGTGTGGTGGGTGCAAGGGGTGCTTGCGCCTTCGTGTAGACACTTTGGTGTGTGTGGCTTTTGTGTGTGCGCCATAGATCCTCCCATTTTTTATGTGTATTGGTGTGCAGCGCCACGTTTTCTGCCTGTGTAATCCATCCCCCTCCCAGAACGCGCTGGCCCTGGTAAAAAACACAAGCTTGCCCTTTGGCAATTCCCATCTGTCCATCCTCTAACGTCACAAGAGCCGCTTTGTTATGGGCATCAAGCAACACCCGCGCTTTTGAAAACGGCCCCGTTGAGCGCAAACGCACAGAGATCTCTAAGGGCAGCGTGGTTTGCGGCTCAAAAAGCCAGTTCATACCCTGAACAGACAGTTGTTTACACAAAAGCCCTTCTTTGGGGCCCACAACCACCTGATTTTTGGCAGCATCTACTTTTAACACAAAAAGAGGTGCCTTGGAGCTAAGCCCCAACCCCTTGCGCTGCCCCACTGTGTAGGCTGCAATACCTTGATGCTGCCCTAACACTTTGCCAGTTGTATCAACGATATCCCCGGCTTTAAAGCTGTGTGGATCTAGTCTTTTCAGCACATCGGTGTATTTGCCGCCACCCACAAAACAAATATCTTGGCTTTCTTGCTTTTGCGCCACCTCAAGTTCAAAGTGGTCAGCCAGCTTGCGCGTTTGGCTTTTGCGCAGCCCGCCCAACGGAAAGCGGGCCATCTTCAGCTCTTCTTTTGTGGTGGCAAACATAAAATAGCTTTGGTCACGCGTTTCATCAATGCCACGCAGCAAATGGGTGTGCGCGCCAGAGCGAATGCGCTGCACATAATGGCCCGTGACAAGCGCCACGCACCCCAGCGTTTGTGCCTGCTTTAAAAGGTCATAAAACTTCACCGTCTGATTGCACAACACACACGGAACAGGTGTTTCACCTTTGGCATACGCGCTCACAAAGGGGTCGATCACGCCTTGTTTGAACTGACTTTCATAGTCAAGCACATAATGCGAAAACCCCATACGCTGTGCCACAGCTTTGGCATCGCGAATGTCACGTCCTGCACAGCATGTGCCTTGTGAAGCGGTTGTTTGCTTGGGTGTATAAAGCTTAAGCGTTAGCCCAAGGGGCGTATAGCCCAGGTGTTTTAAAACGGCGGCAATGGTGCTGCTGTCGACCCCGCCTGACATGGCAACGGCCACAGGCCCGCACGCCGAAGGCGGCGGTAAGTCCAGCGCCTTTTGGCACTGCTGCAGTAAAGAAGCAACCGACGCGTTGCTAGATGATGCATGCATCAAAGAAGGCCCTACCACTGACTTTTACCAAACAACCAAAACAATACCCGTCATCGTATCAAAGGATTATCCGTCTGAAAAGACGCCCAATTGCAGATAAACTGTGTCCTCGTTATCGTGTCATGTGTCTAATCTTCGTCATCGCGAAGGCGCCCACCTGCGGCGATCCACTTAGCTGACACAACAGCGACCAAGGCACACAATGGATTGCCACGTCGCCCCAAGGCTCCTCGCAATGACAGCTTTGGGGAGACGGCCGCGTCGCAATGACACTCAAAGGCTTAGCACATGCCCCCTTTTTAACAAAAGGGGCAGCTCGGTGTTAGAAGCTAACTTTGGTACCCACCAAAATCGTTTGTGCTTTTTGGTTTTCAACCGCGTCGTACTTTTTAAGGTTATCAACATACATCAAGCGATTTTGTGCCTCGTAAACAGCTGAGGGGTTCTTGGTATTATGCAAGAAGCCTTCAACATACACCTCAAGCCCAGGGCACGCCTGATAGGTAAGCGAGGCGTTCCAGATACTTGCAGTGGCGCGATGTGCACCGTTGGCGTCTGAAAAGCCTGTTTTGCGCCAGCTGTAATAGTAACCCAGCACACCTTTAAGGTCGGGGTCAAAGAAATACGAAATCGCCACATCCACAAAGCGCGGCCCTTGTGCCTTGCTTCCCACATACGTTAAGGTTGGTTTTGCACCATTTGGATGGTCAGGCGTGACGTTGTTTGTGCCTTTAAATTGACCCGTTTGCCCTTGCCAGCCGTATTCTGAACCAATGGCAAAATCGCCCCAATACATCACACCACCCACGGCCACACCTTGGGTTCTGTAAAAATTCACAATCTCGCCGTCATGCCCTGGCCTGCCGTCTTTTGACAACGCATAAGGCGTACCCGTGACAGCTGTTGCCGAGAGTGCCACCCGGATGTCGGTCGCCAAGAATTCCATAAAGTTAAGACCAAAGGCCCAGAAATTCTTGTTGTACATAATGTCTGACGTTGACAGTGGCGAGACATCATTGCGGTTGCGCCGCCCCAAGCGCCCTGTATCTGGCGAATAGCTAGCACCTATCTGAAAACCCCACAGACGTGGCGAGATCAATGTCATTTTTGTGGCATCATCTGAATCGCCCGCAAGTTCGATCTTTGGATACGCACCCGTTGTGATGTTCACAAAGTTGCGGTGACCGCTTGAGGCAAAACCACCCGAGGCCCCCATCAACATACCGCCACCATAGGCCATCAAATCTTCGACACCGATATAGTTACCAAGGTGCATGGTGACAAACTTAGAAAACAAGGCCAAATACACCTGTGGCACAATACGATACGTTTTGGCCGAGCGATCGCCCGACAGCATCATCGACAAAAACCATTCATGAAAGGTTGCAAAATCAATCTTGTCCTTGATTTGAAAAGCCATCTTGGCGTTATCAAGGGCAAACGCTTGAGAAGCATTGCCATCTTGGCGTGATTCAACCGTGATATCGTTTGTTGCGGGATTACTGCCGGCACTGCCCTTTTCATAATACAGCGTGTTTTTGTTTTTTTGACTGCCAAAATAGCTGTTAAACATTAACGCACCAGTGATAGACAGCGTTGGACCCTTTGGGTTAGCACTTGAAACAGAGGTGGTAGCCGTTGCGGCTCCTAAAACAGAAGACCACATCATGCTGGCAACTCCCAAGGTAAGGGATATCTTGAAAAAGTTTGTTGACCGCATGCGTGAACCTCTTTAGCCTTAATAAAAAGTTAAGGGGATGTTAAACCAAAGTTCTGCTAAAGACCACAGAAAAAAAACCTCTTACGTGTCTTTTAGCATTACATTTCTATTTTATAGGCAAAAATGTCACATTTTTACTTGATTGACGCATCACATTTCATCTTTAGAGCGTACCATGCCTTGCCTCCTCTTGCCCGTGAGGACGGCACACCGGTGGGCGCTCTTTATGGTTTTATTGCCATGCTGTTGAAACTGGTGGGCACAAAAAAACCCGAAGGATTGGGCGTTGTCTTTGACAGCAAAGCCCCCACGTTTCGCCACACGCTTTTTGACGCCTATAAAGCGAATCGCGCCGTGCCACCCGATGACTTGGTGCCGCAATTTGATTTGGTGCGCCAAGCATGCGATGCCTTTGGCCTGCCCTGCATTGCAAAAGAAGGCCTTGAAGCTGACGACCTGCTTGCCTCTTATGCATCTGCGCTGTCACAAAAAGGGCAGAACGTTGCATTGGTGTCAAGCGATAAAGATTTGATGCAGCTTTTATCTGACACCGTTCATCTTTTTGACCCCATGAAAGAAAAGTGGCTTTCAGATGACGATGTGATCAAAAAATTTGGCGTGCCTCCCAAAGACGTCTTGCAGGTGCAAGCTTTAATGGGCGATGCGTCAGATAATATTCCAGGCATTCCTGGTGTGGGCCCCAAAACGGCCGCCTCGCTGGTGCAAACGTACAAAACCCTTGAAACACTTTACGATCACATTGATGAGGTGAAGCGCGAGCGCCTGCGCACCCTTTTGGCCCAACACAAAGAGAACGCCTTTTTATCGCGCGAGCTGGCGCTGCTTAAAACCGATGCGCCCCTTAACATCCCCTTAGAGCAACTTGCTTTTCAAGGCCTTGACACAGAAAAAGGCGCCGCTTTCTTGCGCGCGCAAGGTTTTGAAACACTGCTGCGACGTTTTTTGGCTCAAACAAACACCGCTCCCCCTCAACAAAACCTTCGCCTACATCTGCTGAACAGCAAAGCGGCCTTTGAAGCGTTTGCAAAACAGATCAACCAAACAGGCTTGTGCGCTTTGCACCCTTTGTATCAAGCAAAAACCACAAAACACAAAAGCGCACCCGATACAGAAGACTCGCTTTTTAGTCAACGCGCCACCTCTTTCCCCAGCACCTTAGATGGCTTACTTTTAGCCACCTCAAACGTTGCGCTAGGCTTTTTGCCCGCTGAAAGCTTACAAACCCCTGACATGCTTGCTAGCGTTCAGCAGCTGATGCAGGCACCTTTTGTGTTGAAAGTCGTGCATAAAAGCAGCGCCCTTTTGGATCTTTTTCCGCAACACACTCCCCGCCCCCTTGAAGACACAGCGTTGATAAGCTATTTGCTGTTTGGGCCTTTAAAGGATGACGACATCTTACCGCTTTACAAACGACTGGGCGGCGAGGACGTGCAGCTTAATCTTGATGCTGTCAAAACCTTTCTAGAAAACGAAGGGCTGGCGCCTGACGATCTGCAAACGGCCTGTTTTAAAGCCCATGCAACACACGCCGCTTATCTTTTGGGCAAAGCAGCGTTAAAGAAAAAACGGTTGTTTGCCCTTTATAAAACCCTTGATCTTCCTTTAAATTGCGTTTTAAGGCGCATGGAACAGCAAGGTATTTGTTTGGAGCCACAGCGCCTTAAAGAGCTGGGGGCCGCTTTTGAAAAAACGCTTGATCTGCGTACACAAGATGTGTGGCGCCTTGCTGGCAAAACGTTTAACGTGGCCTCGCCCAAGCAGTTGAGTGAGATTTTGTTCACGCACATGGCGCTGAAACCGCCCACAAAAAAGGGCAAAACAGGCGTTTTTAGTACCAGCAGCGATGTGCTAGAAGCTATTGATCATCCCATCATTGCACCACTGCTTGAGATTCGGCAGCTTTCCAAACTGAAAAGCACCTATGTTGATGGCTTGCTGCAAGACATGCACCCTTCAACGCACAAAGTGCACACCACCTTTCAAAGCACGTCAACATCCACAGGACGCCTGTCGTCCATTAATCCCAATTTGCAAAACATTCCCGTGCGAACCGCGCAAGGACGCGCTATTCGTGGCGCCTTCATTCCATCACTGGGATGTCACTTTTTGTCACTTGATTATTCACAGATCGAGCTAAGACTTTTGGCGCACATGGGGCAAGTGGCGCCTTTGATACAGGCTTTTCGAAACGGCGATGATATCCACAAAAAAACGGCCTCTGAGATGTTTGAAACAAAGATCGAAGATGTCACCGAAGACGAACGGCGTACCGCCAAAATGATTAATTTTGGCATTATCTATGGCATGAGCGGCTATGGGCTTTCAGAACGATTGGCCATTTCGCGCACCAAGGCCGAAGCTTACATCAAACACTATCTGAAGGTGTATGCAGGCATCGAAGATTACATGCAGCAGTGCATTGATCAGGCCATCAAGACAGGATACGTCGAAACCTTGTGGGGGCGGCGCTGTTATATCGGCGACATTCGTCATGCAAATTATGCACGGCGCAGCGCTGCCGAGCGGCTGGCCATCAATGCCCCCTTGCAAGGCACCAGCGCTGATCTGATTAAACGGGCCATGCTTGAGGTACAAAAAGTGCTGACACCCCTCACACCTGCTGCAGACAAGGCAACCGGCAATCAGTCTGTGGTCTTGCTGTTGCAAATTCATGACGAACTTTTGTTTGAAGGGCCACCTGACGCCCTTGCACACCTTAAACCCAAACTGGTTGCGTGCATGGAAAGCGTTGCCGCGCTTCAAGTGCCCCTGCGCATCGACAGCAAAAGTGGCACCTCATGGGAGAAGGTCTCTTAAACCGTTCATCTTGTCATCGCGAAGGTATTTACTTTTGACAGTCGCCCTTGTTTTTTTTGTTCTGTGTTTTTACGTGCGCGCAAGGCATTCTCCACCATCCGCAAGTTTAGCAAATTTTTAAGAAAAATCAACACATTAAATGGATTGTTACAAAACGATGGCAGCTAAGGCACACATGGATTGCCGCGTCGAAATCAAGATTTCTCCTCGCAATGACGGCTGGGAGGCTTTGCCGCGTCGCCCTCAAGGGCTCCTCGCAATGATAAGCAAGATCGTCATCTCGAAGTCGTTGCCCGGTGAGAGTCAATCTTGTGACCTTATTGCCGCCAATTTGTCACTTTTTTCAATAAAAAACTTGTTTTCACACAAAAAACTGTTCATCTTGCTGTGTAAGTGACGCACCTTAAGGGCACTCTATGCAATACGTTCAAACCATTTTATACGTCAAAGATGTCGCCAAAACCCTTGCCTTTTATGAAAGTGCTTTTGGCTTCAAGATGTCTTTTCAAAGTGACTGCGGCAACTATGCAACCGTTGATGTGCAGCAAGGCCAAATGTCCATCGCTTTTTGTCAAGCCGACTTTGTGGCCAAAGAACTGGACCTTTCGTTCAAAACTGCCCTGCCCCACGAAACGCCTTTTGGGTGCGAGCTGTGTTTTGCCACACCCACCGTTGAAGAAAGTTTTAAAAAAGCCGTGAACGCCGGAGCCATTGCTGTGCGCAAACCACAACCAGCCTCGTGGGGAGGCCTGCTTGCCTATGTGCGCGATAACAACGGTTTTCTTGTGTCCTTCACCGACCCTATGCCTGCAGCATCTTAAGGTTTTTTTAAATCAAAAATGTCTAAAATAAATAAAAAAAGAGCATGGGAGACATATTAAGTGAGATATACGATCACAGCGCTTATTTTGGTAAGTTTGGGGTTGATGACGAGCCTCTCGTTGAACGCTGCGCTTCCAGCTGACTTACTTAAACAAAAATCACAAGCACACGATGCGGCACAAACACAGTGTGTAAAACCACAAGAAATGGACCTTTTAAAACGTAAGCATGATTTTCTCAAACAAAAAAACGCCCGACTTGCGCAGCATCTTAAGCGTTTTCAGGCAAAAGAAATTGCTGTCATCAACGCACTGCATCAGATGACACACACAAAAGGTCAAGGCTGTCCCGAGGATATCAGAAAGCTGCTTCAGCTTATACTTGAAAAAGGGTAAGCGGCGTTAGAGCGACGTTTTATCATCTAAAAGAATGCGGCCGCCTTTAAGCGTTAAGGTACGGTCACACAAAGAGGCCAGCGCCGCATTGTGAGTTGCCATCAGCAACGTTGTGCCGGTCTCGCGCGTCATCTCTTTCACCAATTGCATCACCTTAAGGCCTGTTTTTTCGTCAAGGCTACCGGTGGGCTCGTCAGCCAGCAGTATTTGGGGGGCGCGAATCAGCGCACGGGCAATGGCAACGCGTTGCTGTTCGCCGCCCGAAAGCTGTGCAGGTTTGTGGTGCAGGCGTTTTGCAAGATCAACCCGTTTTAAAAGCGCAACCGCACGCATGGCGGCCTCAGGGCGCCTCATGCCCGCAAGCAACAGTGGAAACATCACGTTTTCTTCGGCCGTAAGCTCGTGCAGCAGGTGATGGAACTGGTAAATCAAACCTAAAAGGTTGCAACGCAGCCGCGTTCTTTGCCTGTCTTTCAGCGCTTTTGTGGCAAAAAGTGTCTTGTTGCCTTGAAGGGGCAGCAAAATATCGCCGTTGCGCGGCACATCTAACAGGCCCACAAGGTGTAAAAGGGTTGATTTGCCCGAGCCACTGGCCCCCATCAGGGCCACGTGTTCTTGTGCGTGCAGCTGAAACGTCACGCCCTCTAAAACCCACAACAGCTTAGCGCTGCCATAGGCATAGCCCACATCTTTCACCTGGCACACTGTGTGTTTTGACGGTTGTGTTGCTTTTTTTTGTTGTGGCACGCCCTGCCCCGACCTTAAACCTTCTTTTGATACGTTACGCCGAAACAGTTTGAAACGCAAAAAATGCCTTAGTCACCTTCAAGGTAACGCATGGCGTCAATGGCACTGCCCAAAATCCAGGCAGCTGCCACAGCGTCAATCACCTTGGCCCGCTTTTGTCGCGTCAAATCCGCCTTTTTTTCTAGCACATTTTCACACGCTTGTGTCGACAGCCGTTCATCCCACAACAAACAGGGTTTAGGAATGCGCTCTAAAAGGTTGCGCGCCACTTGAAGTGTGCTGTGACAACGTGGCCCCTCGTCACCGTTCATTAACAAAGGCCACCCCACCACAAATCCTTTAATGAAGTGCGTTTGCACAATTTGCTCAAGTACCTGGATGTCAGTTTTCCATTTGGTGCGATGCAGCGTTTTAAGCGGTGATGCCACACGCCACAAGGCATCGCATTCAGCAAGGCCCAAAGTTTTTGTCCCTACATCCAGCCCTAGCAAAGGGCCTTTTAAGGGCATAGCAGCACGGTAAGCGGTTTTATCGTGAAAAAGCATGCTCTCAGTTTAGCAAAAAAGATGTCAAAGCGCATCACACAAACCATTCAAGATTTTTATATGTTATTCGCAGATTTCACACAAAAAAAACACAACAAATAGAGGCAAAAAAAAACTTTTATCTACTGATCGTTCTTTTTTTACTTTTTTTCTCTACCATGGCGAGAAAAAAGGAGTTTCATTCTATGAATAAGATCAAGCTGCTTGGACTAGCAGGGGTATTGCTCGCTAGCACAGCCTCGGTAGCGAAAGCTGACCCAACACAATTTACAGGTTTTCAAGTTGGTGCTTTGTTGGGCATGTCGGGCATGCATATGAAAAGTCCCCAGATAAGCAATCAATATTTTTCTAATAACGGTGGTTCTGCTGGTTTTTACCTTGGCTATGGCATGGTTCTTTCGGGATTCTATGTAGGTATTGATGGCAACTACACGCTACCTTTTGCAAAGGTGGACGACATCAAGTACAAAAGCAGTGCAGATATTGCTTTGCGCCTTGGCATGGACATCAACAAGGTTGCATTGCCCTATATTCGCCTTGGTTATGCGATGAATAAAGTCAATAGTACAAACGTTTCCGGCTTTGCCTACGGACTTGGTATTGACACAAAGTTGGCGCCTCAAATGGTTTTGGGCCTTGAGGCGATGCAGACTGTTGATTCAGAAAAAGATGGCGCGAAGTTCCATTTTAGCACGGTGCGTTTGAAACTAGCGTTTCACCTTTAATCAAGTCTTGCTTTAAAGCGTACGCTTTGAGGAAATGCAAAGAGGTCAGGACAACCTGGCCTCTTTTTTTTATTTTGCGCTTGTGAAAAAACGCGTCCAGAACACGCTGAAAAAGCCCCTTTCAGCCAGGTTGTCTTTCAGTTATGCTAAGCGATAAAGTGTTTGGAATCAGACCCTCACCATGACCTGGCTTAAAAGCCTGCCCCTGCAGCTGGCGTTTTTTATTGTTTTAGGTTTGCTGTTAGCTGACATCATGACCCTTAACACACTGCGCTTTTTTATCACCGCAAGCGGGCTTTTTAAAGATTTGCTGGTGCTTTGTATGCCCTTTATTATTGCAGCTTATCTGACCTCGTCTATGCTTGCACTGAAACATCAAAGCTTTCGCCTTTTGGCATTGATTTTTGGCACGGCAACGCTCTCAAACTTTTTCATTGCATGCTTCAGCTGTGGCCTTGCCTTTATCTGCTTTGCTTTTTATGCACCCACAACTTTTTTGGCTGGCACATCAAACGACACATCATCGATGATTCAACCCTTTTGGCACTTGCCTTTGCGTTGCCTGATTGACCAACGCTTGGCCATTTTCGGCGCGTTTCTGGTGGGCATTCTTGGCATCGTGACGCAAAGTGCCCCTCTTGTAAAAAGCGCTTTTTGGCTGCGTGATGCCGCAACCTTTGTGCTGAAAAACGTTTTCATCAGACTGCTGCCACTTTATGTCTTTGGCACCGCTTTGCAAATTCAAGCGCAAGGTGCTTTGCTGCCCTTATGTCGCACGTATGGCGCGGTGTTTTTAGTCACCCATGTTACCCTTCTCTTACTTACCGGCAGTGCGCTTTATGCGGGTTCAAAACGCCTGAAGCAACCCTTTGTTGTCACGCTTCACGCTTTTCTTCCCATGGCCGTCACCGCTCTGAGCACCTTCTCAACGCTGCTGGCGATGCCACTTTTAATACAGGGCATCGAGCGTCTTTTAAAAAGCGCACCTTATGCACGCTTTATCGCCCCCTTAGCCACCAACATTCATACCATCGGCAACAGCATCACCATTCCCTTAACGGCTCTTAGTTTATTTTATATGGCGCACGGCACACTACCGACCACAGACATGCTTTTGCTCTTTGTGGCAGGCTATTGCCTTAGCCGCTTTTTTGGCGCTTGCGTACCTGGCGGTGGCGCCTTTGTGATTGCGCCTTTTTTAATGCAATGCCTTGGCTTTTCTGCCGAGCTTTTAGGCCTTTTTTTCACGCTCTACATTTTGCAAGACCCACTCATTGCCCTTTGGAACAGCTTGGGCAACGCCAGCTTAGCACTTTGGCTAAAGCCCCTTGCATGCGCTAAAGACAAAACACTTTTTGATGCACCAACCTCTGCAGAACCCTTATGAAAGAAGAAAACGTGTCATCCAACGCCTTAGAAACAGCATCGGCTGGTCTGCCTCAAACACTTCTCAAAAAACTTCAGGGGCTCAACCCCGCTCAAAAAAAGGCGGTTGAGGCCACATGTGGCCCTGTGTTGATTTTGGCGGGCGCGGGCACAGGCAAAACAACGGTTTTAACCTGCAAAATTGCTTTTTTAGCGTTGCAGCGCTGCCCGCTTTATCATATTTTGGCGGTTACCTTTACCAACAAGGCGGCCAAAGAAATGAAAAGCCGCTTGATTCAGCTTTTAGAAGACGAAACCCTTGCACCCACCTGGCTTGGCACCTTTCACCACATTGGTGTCAAAATTATTCGCCGCCACCATGATTTGCTGGGTTTGCCACAGCGGTTTTTGATTTTAGATACTGATGATCAGCTGCGCCTTTTAAAGCAGCTGATGAAGGCAAAGCAACTGGACGACAAAAAGCATCCGCCACGCCTTTTCTTGTGGGCCATTGGTCGCATGAAAGATCGCGCGCTTTTGCCGCACCAAATCTCAGAATCCGAGCTGTCGCGCCTTGGTCTGGCCACCACGCATCACGCCATTTTTAAAGAGCTTTATACAAGCTATCAAGCGGCGCTTTTAGAAATGGGCGCGTGTGACTTTGGCGATTTGATTTTGCTGTGCCTTAAGTTATTTCGCGACAACCCAGAAGTTTTGTCTTTTTATCAAAACCATTTTCGCTATATTTTGGTGGACGAATATCAAGACATCAACGTTGCGCAATACCTGTGGCTGCGCCTTTTGGCCGATGGACACAAAAATATCTGCTGCGTGGGCGATGATGATCAATCGATTTATGGCTGGCGCGGCGCCGAGGTTGATCATATTTTAAAATTTGAAAAAGATTTTGAGGGCACCGTTTTGATTAAGCTCGAGGAAAACTATCGCTCCACCTCGGCCATTTTAAAGGCCTCAAGCCATTTAATTTCAAACAATCAAGGACGTCTTGGCAAAACACTTTATGCGGCTGATGGAAAGCAAGGCGATGCCTTGTCAATTAAGGGGTTGTCTGATGATAAAGCCGAGGCACGCTTTATTGGCCATGAAATCAACCACCTCATCAACCAATCTGTTGCGGCCGACCACATCGCCATTTTGGTGCGTGCCAGCTTTCAAACCCGCGAGATTGAAGAGTGCTTGCTTTCAATGGCCATTCCCTACCGTTTGGTGGGCTCAACACGTTTTTATGAGCGCCTTGAAATCAAAGATGCCTTAGCGTACTTGCGTCTTTTGGTGAACCCCAAAGACAATCTGGCCTTTGAGCGCGTGATGCAAACCCCCAAACGGGGTATCGGCCCCACAACGTTGCAAAAGCTTTATACCTTCGCCCGCGGCCATAACATCTCGCTGTTTGAAGCGCTTGAGCAAGCCCTGCAGCCTTTAAAGGTGGAACCGCTTGATCTGAACAAAGGGGCACAAACAAAGCTTTTTGCCTATGCCCAAGATATCTATGCCTGGCGCACAGCCTTTTTAGAGCTGGCACCGGCCGAGGCGCTGTCGGGCCTTTTAGAAAAAGCCGGCTATATGACCATGTGGCGCGATCACAAAGGTGAAGAGGCCGCTGCAAGGCTTGAAAACCTTAAAGAGCTTTTTAAGGTGATGCAAGACTTTGACACGTTAGACGACTTTTTAGAGCACGCCAGCCTTGTGACCGACCTTGCATCGTCGGCCGATCAACAGGGGGTCAATGTGATGACCTTGCATATGGCCAAAGGGCTTGAGTTTGATGTGGTCTTTTTGGCCGGCTGGGAAGAAGGCGTTTTTCCCCACCCCAAAGCCCTTGAAGAGCACGGAAATCGAGGGCTTGAGGAAGAGCGTCGTCTTGCCTATGTGGGGCTTACCCGTGCACGCAAAAAGGTGATTATTACAACGGCGGCCTCAAGGCGCTTTTTTGGTGGCTGGCAACCGTCGTTTCCCTCGCGCTTTTTAGACGAGCTGCCGCATGACGTGACCAACCGAGATTTTGGCACGCGCCGCTTTCAGGCCTTGTCTCGCGCACCTCAAAAGCACACGGCCTTTTCTGTGCCACAAAAAAGTGACGGCGCTGCCGCTTTTCGCCCCGGCGATCACGTGATGCATGTAACCTTTGGTAAAGGCGTTGTGCAAGCCGTTCAAGGCACCATTGCCACCATTGCCTTTGAAGCCGGAACGCACCGCATTATGACCCGCTTTTTGTCTAAGGCATAAAGGGTTTTCACTAAGATTTTCATTGCAAGGAGCCTTTAAGGTGACATGTGTACTTTAGCCGCTTTAGTCCTCGGCTAGTGGATCGCCACAGGCGTTATCACG
>JBAJNL010000011.1:0-33297 GCA_036881885.1 Holosporaceae bacterium | reverse complement strand
CTGATCTTATAAAGGCGTTATGACGCATCAAGTGGACCATCAAGCAAACTGTACGCAGGCGTGCCCCAAGCAATCTGAGACGTTGTGTCCGTTGCCGTTTTTGAAAGGGAAGGCCGGTGTGGTGCTGGGTCTTGGGCAATCGGGGCAAGTGGCCTTAAAAGCGGCAAAAGCCGCGGGTGCTCGTGTGACAGGGTACGATGACAGCGCCAAAGTCCGTTCAAAGCTTAAGCGCGCAGGCTTTGATGTGGTCAAGCTTGAAGAGGTGCCGTTGACCCAAGACACTCTTGTGGTGGTGTCACCGGGGGTCGCACACACGCATCCCAAGGCACATCCATTGATCGCAAAAGCAAAGGCCGTGGGCGCGCGTTTGTTGTCCGATGTGGGCCTTTTTTTCCATCATCGCCCCAAAGGCACCATTATCGGTGTTTCGGGGACCAATGGTAAATCAAGCACCGTTGCGTTGATGCATTTTATATTGCAGCACCTGCAGCAAGCAGCGCAAATGGGCGGCAATATTGGTTTGCCGGTTTTGGGGCTTAAAGAGGCCGCTGTGACGGTTTTAGAGTTATCGTCTTACCAAATTGAAACGGCGCCGGCGCTTGACTGCGATGTGTCTGTTTTATTGCGCCTTGCGCCCGATCATTTAGATCGTTATGCCTCTTACCAAGCTTACACACAAGCAAAACTGCGCCTGCTGCAGCCATCGGCTTTTAAGGCGGCAGAAGGGTTTGATGTATGGGGTAGCGCACAAAGCGATGCAGCGCAGCGCGTGCGATACAGCTTGTATGATGCGGATGATCCCCTTCAATGTGCGTTTGTGGCGCAACAGCAACCTTCTGAAAACAGATGTTTTGTGCCCTTTGCCATGACCCATGTGCCCCAAAAAGGCTTTGCATTACATAAAGGCGTGCTTTATGACACCTTGCAAACGTCCCAATCTTTTTCGCTCAAGGCAGCCCATCGTCTTGTGCCTGCGCAGGCGTTGCTAGCCGCCTTTGCCACTTTGCGTGTGTTGGGGCACAAGGGGGAGGCTTTGCTTGAAGGTGCGGCCCTGTGGCCAGGGCTGGCCCACCGCCTTGAGCGCCTGTCTTGTGGCGCTAAGCATCGCTTGTGTGTGGTCAATGACAGCAAGGCCACCAACATGGCATCGGCGGCCTATGCGTTATCCAAGGTTAAAGAGGGTGTTTTTCTGCCAAGCGCGCAAAGCAAAGCGACCCCGCAACCCTGCTTTTGGTTGTGCGGTGGCGCCCTAAAAGAGGGCGATGACATGGCGTTGCTTGTACCTTTTTTGCCGTTTGTCACAAAAGCATTTGTCTTTGGAGAAGGTGCCGATGTGCTGACGGCCTTCTTGCACAAACACCACGTGTCCGTTGAGCCCTGTTCAACGCTTGAAAAAGCTTGTTCACAGGCTGCAGAGAAAGCACTGAAACACACACAGCAAAACCTCAAAGGGCCGCCACCCCTTGTGTTGCTGTCGCCAGGCGGCGCAAGCTTTGATGCTTTTACCAACTTTAAGCAGCGGGGCGAGGCGTTTAAAAGCCAAATCGCGTCGTTTTTCGCCTCTCGTTGATTGTGTGACATTTGTTTTAAACTTTCACAAGGTCGTTTTGAATGCTTGTTATTCAGTGTGTTTTTTGTTTTTACAATTAAAAAAATGCCTCTTGGACAAAATAAACTATCTATTCTAAGGTGTGAAAGTTCTTTATGTTCAAAAAAATGATTTCTTTTTCTTTATGCGTGCTGTTATGCACACAAAGCACAATGTTGTTAGCCGAACCTATGCGTGAAGAAGTATTCGTGGGGCAATCTGCGCTATCAACGCCCCTGTCACCAATAGTGCCAAATCGCTATGAAAGATTGTCCCAGCTGTCTAAAAAATTTGCAAAAACGACGACCTCTTGGTGTCAGCATAAGCAACAGCAGGCATCTCATGCTTCTGCTAAAGCTGCTGCGTTTGCGATGCCCTGGCTTGTTTACGGCAAAGATCAGGTTGTAGCGGGCTCTTTTAAGGCAGCTGCGTTTGCGATGCCCTGGCTTGTTTACGGCAAAGATCAGGTTGTAGCGGGCTCTTTTAAGGCAGCTGCATTTGCGATGCCCTGGCTTGTTTACGGCAAAGATAAAATGTCTGAAGGGCTCAAAGAAGCGCATGACAAAGCGCGTGCAACCCTTTTTCCCTCGGCTCAGTCCATAGAAAACAACAAACGTTTTGCGCAAATAGAAAAGCCGCGTGTTATGGATTTTTCTAAAAAAATGACTGTTCAGCCAAAACCGCATCCTAAAAACCGACTCAACGCAAGGCAGGTAAGCTTACCATCGAAGCTCGATAAGAGCACTCAAGTAAGGCAAAAGCCGGCACCCCAAGTATCAAAAGCAAAAGCCCCGCGTAAAAGAAAAAGCCCCGCGTAAAAGAAAAAGCCGTATCGCTGCGCGTTTTGACCGTCCTATGCAATAGTGCTGTTTTCTTAAAAGCTGTTTGCGTTTTACGTAGACAGCTTTTTTGGCATTTATTCTAAAATTTTCAAATAACGCAAAGAATAACAACTATTCAACCAATTGAGCCGTTAAATATGTAAAACAATGTCTTTTTGACAAAATAATAAAAAACAAACAACAGGGTCCTTGTTATGTTGAAAAAAGCTCTCTTCTTTTCTTTTTGTCTGACGTTGTGTGCTCAGAGCACCGTTTTGTTAGCCAGTGGTATGAACATGGATGATGTGTGCGATGCCGAAAAAAAGACACCGGTTGCTTCAGCGCGTGTGACGACGCTACCTGCTTTTGTGTTGCATAATCAAGAAGATGCTAGCAAACCTGCAAATCTGACCAATCCACGTCCCAAAAAGCGTGTTACTTTTTGGACCACAAAAAATAAATACCGATACGTTGCAAGATGTGTTAAGCGGCATCCAGCTGTGCGTGAATTCTGGCGAGATCCCATTGTGCGTTCTGTGTGGCGCAGTTCAGTTGTGCGTCGCTTGCGCAGGACATGGATAAGGTCCGAGAAATCTGTGCGCAGATTTATCAAAAGAAGTCCACAATACATGCATGATGCGGTTTTTCCTTCGCCGCAGTCGGTAGCGTACAGTCAGCGTATCGAAGCAGTGGCAAAAGCGACTCGCTAGAAGCACCAGCTGGTGTGGTGAAGGTTAAGGTGCCCGGGAAGCGCCGCAAACGTCATGCTTCATTGTGATCATTATGAAAGTGAAAGCTGTTTGCGTTTTACGTAAACAGCTTTTGTTGCAAGGTGCCATAGTGCGGCACAATGTCAGCAAGGCCCTTATCGGTTGCAGGGTGCAGGGCTAAGCTTTGAAACACCTTAAAGGGCAGGGTGGCAATGTCGGCGCCTCTAAGAGCGGCGCCCTCGGCGTGCTTGCTGTTGCGGATCGAGGCTGCCATGATTTCGGTCTCAAAGCCGTGATAATCGTACAAAAGACGAATGTCTTCAATCAGCTGCAGGCCATCTTCGCCCATATCCTCAAGGCGTCCAATAAACGGTGAGACATACGTTGCGCCTGCCTTGGCAGCCAAAAGCGCTTGTGCGGCGCTAAAGCAAAGCGTCATGTTTACGGGGATGTTTTTATCCGCAAGCATGCGTGTGGCCTTTAGGCCCTCGGGTGTCACAGGCACCTTGACCACAACGTTTTCTGCAATTTTTGCAAGATTTTTTCCTTGCAGTACCATTTCCTCAGCACTTTCCGAAAGCACCTGAAAGCTCACCGGGCCTTTGATAAGACTTGCAATTTGTTGTAACAGTTTGAACGATGTGTTGTCTGCTTTTGCAAGCAGGGCAGGGTTTGTGGTCAGCCCCTCTACAAAGCCGGTCTGCACGGCTGCCTCAATATCTTTTATGATACATGAATCAAGAAAAAGGCGCATGCTGCAGGGCTCCATCAAAGACAATTCTAAACATCATGCTAAGGCGCACCTTGCGAAAAAGCAATCCTTTGTTCTTTGTAGCAAACCTGACGCAGAGTACAAAGGATTTCAGATCTATTGACAAACACTTAAAAAAAAGTTAAAATTAAAAGGTTCAGGGGGTTTATGTTTTAGGTCTCCTTTGGAGGTGATAAAGCTCTTGAAAGCGTGAAGCACAGAAAAGGAGGGCTTTTGCTATGCAGATTCAAATCAAAGGCAAACATGTGGCGTTGGGGGCAACTTTTTACACCACGATCCAAGACAGTATTCATGCACTTGCTGCGAAGTATCGCCTGGATAAATCGCACGTAAGTGTTGTTGTTGATTTAGATGCAAAAGGTTTTTTTTGTATACAGTGTATCTGCGATATGGGCAAAGGCGCGTTTTTGCGCGTGCACCACAGCGGAACCGATGCCTATAAAACAGCGCACAAGGGTTTTTCGTTGCTTGAAAAAGAGATACGTAAGGCCAAAAAGCGCATTGATGATCATCACAGGCATCATGACAATCATCATTTTTTAACCAAAGAAGCTCTTGCCTTGCGGGCGACCTCGGTCTAACGCAAGCATAAAAATTGGCTGCATTCTCTAAGGGGTGGCGTGCTGCAGAGGTTTGTGAGCACGCTATCTTGGCAGTGGTCAGTGTGTATGGCTTTTCAGGCGGCTTTGGCCTGATGCGAACGTAAAGTTGGCTGCGTCCTTTGACAGATGGTACGCCCGCAAGGTTTTTGCGCACGCTATCTTCGCATTGGTCAGTGTGTTATGGCTTTTCGGACGGCCTTGGCCTGATGCAAGCGTAAGGTTTGCTGCGTCTTTTGATAGATGGCACGCCCGCAAGGTTTGTGAGCACGCTATCTTGGCATTGTCAGTGCGCATGGCTTCGGACGGCCTTGGCCTGATGCAAGCGCCAGGCAGCGTTGTGTGCTGTGATGGTTTGTAGGGGCGCTTGTCCCGCCTGGGTTGTCGTTTGCCTGGTGTTATTTGCCCAAAGCTTTTTGCCGGCAGCGGCGTCTAGGCTGTGTCCGTTTAAGCCCGTTAACGCGAACGGTTACGAGACTTGCTTTGTCATTGCGCAGGCATCAGTTTGTGGTGCTTGCTTTCTCTTAAGTTTTTCTTTTAGCCGGGCGTAGGGCATTCTCCACCATCCGCAAGACTAGCAAATTTTTAAGTAAAATCAAGCAAATAGATGCCCCCGTCATCGCGAAGGTGCGTAGCACCTGCGGCGATCCACTTGCAAGATACTGAGGCAGCTAAGGTACACATGGATTGCCGCGTCGAAACAAAGTTTCTCCTCGCAATGACATTTTAGACCGTCATCGCGAAGGTGCGTAGCACCTGCGGCGATCCACAGGCAGCGTACTAAAGTGGCCAAAGCACACTGGATTGCCACGTCGCCCCAAGGGCTCCTCGCAATGACAAGAAAAGGTCGTCATCGCGAAGATGAGTGGTGTTCAACGTTGACAATCATCTGCTCATAAATATCTAATTATGTCAAAAAATACCAAATATTAATTATTTTTCAATGTGTTAGCTCAATAATTTATCTTATATAGATAATAATTTATTTGATAAATGACAGGAGTTGGCAATGAAAAAGTTGTTCCGTTACCTATTGGCGGTGCTTTTTGCGGTGGGCATGATGAGCCCTGCCCTTGAGGCGCGAAAAGTGCACCACAGCAGTACGCACCATCACCATCATCCGCATGTGAAAAAGCAATCGGCGATGAGTCGGGCCTTGGCAAAGGCCAAAGCGGCGGCTAAAACAGCCGGTAAGCATGCTAGAAAGGCTGCTAAATCCATTGCAAAGAATACGAAAAAGTTTGCAAAAGCGATGGCAAAGCATACGAAAAAGGCTGCAAAGACCATGGCCAAGCATACAAAGAAAGCTGCAAAGTCTATTGCAAAGAATACGAGAAAAGCTGCAAAGACCATCGCAAAGCAGACGCAGAAGGCTGCAAAAACCATTGCCAGCAAGACGCAAGAGGCGGCAAAAGTGATTGCAAGCTCGGCCCGCACGGCGGCATCGCAGGCGCAGCAGTTTGTGCAGGATAACCCTGACATGGTAAGGCAGGCGGCGGCCATGGCGCATGATCGCTTGATGGATACCAAGATTGGTCGAAAGATTCATGATGGCGTGATTGATGCGGCTGCAAAGGTCTCGGGCCAAGATCGTGACACAGTGGCCGCCATGACAGATGGCATGATCCACAGCACGCTTCACGGCGATGAAGACGACGGCGATGAAGACGACGGCGATGAAGACGACGGCGATGAAGACGACGGCGATGAAGACGACGGCGATGAAGACGACGACGAAGACGAAGCTGGTGGAGACGACGACGAGGAGGATGAAGACGATGACGAAGAGCACGAAGTGTAAAGAGTCGTTGTCTTAACGAAAAAGCGCTTCATGGCTTGTGTAAAAGCTTGTGAAGTATGGCCCTTTTTTGAATGCTGACTGATGGTATGACATCAAATGTGTTTCAGAAAAGGGCTTTTTTGTTCAACTTATCAGTGATTGCGAAAAGAAATGTGCTGCGAGGCGGTGTGTGCCTTAGTCGCAACTGTTTTGTTGCAAAAGCATGGTGATTGGATTGATTTTTATGAAAAATTTGCCAAAGTTGCGAACGGTAGAGAATGCCCTGCGCACGCTTAAAAGAAGACAAAACAAGACAACACCGGCTAAGGATAACCACGGCCACCTCACAATCACGTCATTGCGAGGAGAAACTTTGTTTCGACGCGGCAATCCAGTGTGCTTTGGTCACCAAAGATGTTCTTTAGATGCCCGGCTTGTGGATTGCCACAGGCTGCGCCTTCGCGATGACGTTCTTGCTTTTCATTGCGAGGAGCCCTTTTGGGCGACGCGGCAATCCATGTGTGCCTTAGCCGCTTTAGTTCCGCTGCAAGTGGATCGCGCGGGGCGCTGCGCACTTTCTTGATGATGAAAGGATGGTAACCAGGCCATGACACGTTAACAAAGGAGATTTTTCTTATGTACTCTTTTTTTGCTCAACTTTGTCAGCGCATCGCCGCTTTTTTGCAAAAAATGCGCATGCAAATGGGGTGTTTGGCGGTGCCTTGTATTGTGGTTGTTTGTTTATTGTGTGGCCTTGTGCTGCTGTCGGCGGCATTAGAGGCGCTTTGTTATGGCAGCTATGCCTCGCCTTATCACAACAGCTTTTGCAAAAGTTGTGAGAACATCATGAAAGGGCGACGGGCGTGCACCAGTGTTTTTTTTAAAAAGAAAAATGCCCCACAAGCACTGGCCTCCAAGGTAGCGCCTCAAGTGTGCTTGCCAAATGACAGGCCCGATGGCGCAGCGAAAGTAAACAATCGCAAAGGCCCGTAAGGCAAAGGTAGCTTACGCTTTTTTGTCGATGGTTTTGGCGCGAAAGGTATACAAAGTGCCGCCTTGTGTTAACACCACAAGGTGGTTTTGCGCCACAATCGGCCGCATCGAGCAGGTGGTATTCAAATGATACACACGCTGCAAGGGCTTTCCGGTTTCCGCATCCACGGCCCAAAGCGCGCCTTTTTGCGACAGAAGGTACAGCGTTTTGTTAATCAGCAAAGGGCCGTACCAAAAGGTTTTTTCGTCTTTGTCATCTTTTGCAAGGCGCAACTTCGTCAGCGGTGTGGACCAAAAGGTTTTGCCCGTTTGGCGGTCAAGGCGCACAAGGGCGTTGGTTGTGATCATGAAAAGGTCACTGCCCGAGACAACCGGTGTTTCAAGGCCGCCGTAAGGCCTTTCCCACAAAAGGTTACCCGATGCCAGATCAAGGGCGACCATCTTACCGCTGCCGGCAACCACATACACAGCGCCCCGGTAAACCACCGGTGAGGCTACAATGTGCGGGATGCTGTCAAGCTCGGTGATGGCATGGTCAGGCGACAAGATAAACGACCACAAGACACGGCCTGTTTTGGCGCTTAGCTTATAGACCTCGCCCGAGCTGTAACAGACCACAAGGTCAGCGCCTTGGGCAGCCGGCATCGAGGCGCCAAAAAAGCGCACGTTCTCTGGCACGCCCATATGCGTCCAAAGGGGCATGCCTGTTTTGGCCTCAAGCACATCAAGCTGATTTTTAAGGGTCAACACAAAAACATTGTCGCGCGAAATCAGTGGCGCACCGCGCACCAAATCGGTGGTTTTTTGGTGCCACATCAACTTGCCGTTGTCTGCAGACAGGCAAAAGATATCACCATAGGGCGATGTCACAAAAAGGGATCGACGCCAAAAGGCACAACCACCGCCCCAAACCGGTGAATCTTGGGTTTCTTGATACACCATATCGGCTGACCACAGTTTTTTACCCGTTAGCAAATCAAGGCAATAAATGCGCTGCTCGCCTGAGACAAAAAAGAGCCTGTCTTTCACAATAATGGGAGGCATTGTCAAGCGTGCATCAAACGACGACCCCTCGCTAAAGCGCCACACTTGCTCAAGGCCTTGTTTAAGGCCGCCAAAGTACAGGTGTTGCAAGGCGTTCTGCGTTGAATGATTCGCCAAAGGCCAGGCATGCACGGCTTGGGGTGGGTCAAGGCGCAAAGGGCGCATGGGCAACGTGCCGTTGTCCTGGTTTTGGTCGCTGTGAACCGTTGTTACCAAAACAGGTTCGCGCTTTCCCTTAAGAGGTGGTCCCGATTTTTTGCTGCACGCAAACAACAGCAACAAAGCAAGAGGAGCAAGATAGGCAGCCCTCATGCTGTTTGGCCTTTCAGGTGGTAAGAGCGGCCCATGGCAATCGTTAAAAACTCAAGGCGCGCGCGAGTATCAGCCGAGGTAAAGGGCGAGAGAAATGTTTTGTAAAACCGCTCATCAAGTATTTGTGGTTGTCTTAAAAGGGGGGCTGTCAGTGTTTTACCCGAAAAGACGTCCTTTTCTAAGGTGGGCAGGGTTTGAATCAAGGTTTGCAAAAACACCACCTCGCCAGCCAAGCCAAACCAGGGGCTTTGGGGCGTTTGCAGCTCGTCTAAGTGCTTTGCCGGCACCAAGTGAGGAAAGTCCAGCAATCCGTAAGCTGTTGCCAACTTAAGGCACGTGCTAAAAGAAGATTCATAACGTTCTTCCAGCAGGTTGACGACCTCGGTTGCTTTGGCATTCCAATACGCCACCCACTCAGGGTCCAGCGTTGCAAGGGCTTTTTTGTGCGCCAAGGCCACCATGCTTAACTGCGCCAAAACGCCATAGCCTTTATTGCCCGTCTTTTTTGCAATTTTTTCTAAAAGAGGTTGCGCTGTTTGAAAGTCACCCTTGTCAATGGCATCAAGGGCTGTGTCATAGGTGGCGCTTAAGTACTCTGCCTTGCTTTGTTGGTGCGCGTTAAACCAAAGATAGCCGCCCAAGATCAGCAACGTGGTGATTAAAAGGCCGGCAACATAAGGGCCGTACTTCATCAGCGCTTTTTGCCACGCCTCATTTTGAAGTTCTTCTTTAATTTCTTGCAACAAACTGGGCATCCAAACCGCCTTTAACGCACCATACCTTCTTTATGGCATACCCGTTGCAGCCCTAAAATGCAAGACCGTCTGACCACAATCCATCCAGAACGAGCAGGGTTTTCATGACAAAGCACTTCTTGCAAACACTGTGGATCGCGCTTTTAACGCGCACAATGCTTTGGATGACGCCGTTTGTACTGCTTGGCGTTTTGATGCAAAGCAATGCCCTGTGGGCCCCGCCTTCACATGCGACTCAAAAACGCGCCTCAAGGAACAACCGCTCGATCACGCAAAGCTTTCTGCCACAAAAACAAAAAAAAGCTGTACGCTCCGGTTCCTCGACTGACGTTGAAGATCCCGCGTTATCAGCGTCTTCTGTGTGCAGTGCCGATCAAAGGCAACAGTGTATCTACAGCTGTCAGCAGGCCTGTCTTGAACACCAGTCATTGCGGCCTTTTGCCACAAGGCACGGACTTGTGCGCGTGACAAACGCCGTGTGCTCGCAAGATTGCCGCGACATTTGCAATATGCCTCAAAAGGATATTACAAAAGAGCGTCGTGGCCTGCGTTCACCCTTGGTTTATTATGTGCTGAATTTTTATCAAAATGAAAGCTGTATGCCAGAAGATCAGTCGTTTGCAGCGCAGTTTCAAAGGTGGTGGAAAAACTTCAAAAAAGCCACTGGGGCATGGCTGGCCTCATTGATCATAAAAAGCTCAAAAGACGCGCAGCAGTCAGATAACCTGGTGCAAGAGATGGAAGAGGGGCTTCGTTTTGAGACAAAAGAAAAGGCTGAAGAGGGCAAAAAAAGAAAAGCGACCCCACAAGCAGCAAGCCCGACCCGTGTAAACAACAAACAAACAACCTTAAAACAGGCGCAACCGTACCCTAAAAAGCCCTCTAAAAAGCTGTCTGCTTCAGTGCGTTAAGGGCGTTTGCGTCTTGTGTTAAAAAATCTGCAAAATGGTCAGAAAGCGGATCCGTTGTGATATCCAAAACACCTTGCTGCATACCGTCAAAAACACGGCGTGCCACATTTAAGGGTTTTTCTTTTTGCGTCTCAACATTTTGTAACATGGCCGTATCAATTGGGCCTGGGTAAACACCAAAGACGGGGATGTTGTGTCCGTGGCGCGCCAGCTCGATTCTAAGGGCCTGCGTTAAAGAGCGCAGCGCGGCTTTAGATGCAGAATATGTGACATACGTCGGAGCAGGGTAAAGGCCTGCAATCGATATAATATTGACGATGGCCGAACGTGTGTTTTTGACAAGGTTGTTGGAAAAGGCCTGGATTAAATGGAGTGGCGCAAAATAATTGACGGCCATCTCCTGGTGTGCCGCTTGTGTGTCATAGCCTGTAAGGCATCCAGAGAGGCTTGAAACGCCAGCATTGTTGATTAAAACCTGTGTGTCGCTGGTATCGATGGCGACCTTTTGAATTTGCTTGATGTCGGTGACGTCTAGCGCGATGGGGACAACTTTTCCTTTATGGTTTGCCACAAGGTCTTCCAGTTGCAAGATATCACGGGCGGTGGCATAAACTTTTTTGGCGCCTCTTTGAAGCGCCTCTTCCACCAAAGCGCGTCCAATACCCTTTTGCTTATTGGTGCCTGTGATCAAAACCGTCAACTCTTTGATGGAAAAGGGCGGCATCGTGCAAACCTTGGCTGGTGTCATTTGTCTCATTGTGTACTTAAGGCGCTGAAAATGAAATATTTTTCTTTTCTTTTAAAACTAGCCGTATTGTGCGGTTTGGCATAAGGTGTCTTGGTGTGAAGCGTCAAAAGGCAAGGCGTGTGGTTAAAAACATCTCAGTTGTTTGGTTGAGGCAAGATTTAAGAGTGTCTGACAATCCCGCCCTTGCAGAGGCCGCAAGTTGTGGCAGCATTTTGCCCATTTATATTTTTGACGACTGCGCACCGGGCGTCTTTCAAATGGGCAGCGCCAGCAAGGTGTGGCTTTATCATACGCTGCAGACGCTTGATGCATCGCTTCAAGGTAAACTGAATCTTTATGTGGGCAAGGCCGGAAGGATTATCGAGCAGTTAATTGAACAGCACGGCGTTCAATATGTTTTTTGCAACAAGTGTTACGAGCCTTGGCATGTTGCGCAAGAGCAAGCTGTGCAGCGGGTGTGCACACAAAAGAACGTACAGTGCAAAGCCTTTAATAGCAGCTTTTTGTGGGCGCCTGACGGGCCGCTTAAGGATGATGGTAGCTTCTATAAGGTGTTTACGGCCTACAAGAAACGGGCGTATCAGTCAGCGCCGCGCCCCACGATTCGGTCGCCAAAAAACATGACTCTGCTGCGCGATGCCACAAACAAAACATCGCTTGCGCAGTTAAAGCTGATGCCGCCAAACAAAGCGTGGGCCAAAAAGGTAATGGCCACCTGGCAAGTGGGTGAAAAAGCTGCGCAAGAAAGACTGCACAGTTTTATCAAAAAAGGTCTTGCCGGCTATAGGCTGGGTCGTGATGTGCCGTCGGCCAACCATACATCGCGTTTGTCGCCGCATTTGCATTTTGGTGAGGTGTCGCCAGCGCAAGTGTGGGAAGCTGTTAACAGTTTTGGCACAGCGCATGCGGGCGATGCCGACAGAGAGCATTTTCTAAGTGAAATCATGTGGCGTGAGTTTTCCTGCTATCTGTTGCACCATTTTAAAGGCTTGCATCAAGATAACTTTAACCCAAGATTTGATCGCTTTCCTTGGCGCCATAACGCAAAATGGCTGAAAGCTTGGCAACGGGGCCAAACCGGCTATCCGTTGGTTGATGCAGGCATGCGTCAGTTGTGGCAAACAGGGTACATGCATAACCGGGTTCGCATGGTGGTGGCGTCTTTTTTGGTAAAAAATCTGAACATTCATTGGCATCACGGACGGGACTGGTTTTGGGACTGCCTGTTGGATGCCGATCTTGCCAACAACAGCGCAAGCTGGCAATGGGTGGCTGGCTGTGGCGCTGATGCAGCCCCTTATTTCAGAATTTTTAATCCCATCAGTCAGGGAGAAAAGTTTGACCCACAAGGTCACTATGTCAAATCCTTTGTGCCGCAGCTTCAAAAACTGCCCGATCGTTACCTGTTCAGGCCATGGCAGGCGCCTGCCACCGTTTTAAAAGCCGCGGGCCTTGTGTTGGGTCAAACGTATCCACAACCTATCATCGACCTTGCAGCCTCGCGCGGTCAGGCGCTCCAAGCCTATAAAAACCTTTAAAGGGGTGCCGTTTAATTGGCTTGCCAAATGTAAAAATTAAGATAACCTGCAAACGACAGCCAAAGCGCATAAGGGATCAGCAATAACGACGCGGTGGTCAGCGGTTTATAAGTTTTTATCACCAGTGTCACCACAAACGCCAAGATGGCAGTCAGACAAATCAAGGCAATGCCCGTGAGGTGGCAGGTGAAAAACAGGGGGGTCCAGCTCCAGTTGAAGACAAGTTGGCCGATATAAAGTTTTTTGATCGTGGGCAAGCCTGCAAAAGGTGTCGCGCGCCAGATCAGCCAACCACTTACCGCAATCATGGCATACAAAACGCTCCACGTGATGCCAAACACATAATCCGGCGGTGTTAAAGGCGATCGGTTAAGGGTTAGGTACCATGTTTCCACACTGCCTTTGGTCACAAAACCAAGAACCGAACCAACAGCCATCAGGCCACCGATCCAGGCGATAAGCGTCAGACAGTCTTTCTTTGTGTGCAATCGAGACATAAGTGGCTTCTTTTTTTTAAGAAAACAAACGACTTCTTTAAGATTGTAAGATAAAGGTTACAAAAAAGCCAAGTATAAATCTGGCGGAGAGAGAGGGATTCGAACCCTCGATACGAAAAAAGATCGTATAACGGTTTAGCAAACCGTCGCCTTCAGCCACTCGGCCACCTCTCCGGCTAAAGTCGCTGCCCACCACATGCAAACATTTTTTGCAGACAAACGCCTTAAACACGCCCCCCATGATGCCAGCTTCTTTAAAAGCCTTCAAGAGCTTTTGCATAACCTAAGGTTTGGGCCCTTATTTTTCAAGGTTGTGATAAGGTGTGCCGATTACTGAAGAAAAGGTGCGTTGCATCTGAACAAAAAGCATTAGACTGTTGTTTTGTTTAAATTTTAGCATAATAATAAATCTGATTTTGGTAAAAAAAAGTGGGGAGAGTCAGTTTATGCCAAAAAAAGGTTTGTGTGTTTTCGGGTGGTCTTTAGGGGGTGTGTTATGTGTTTTATGGTTGGGGGCTTTGCGTGCACACCCTGATTTTGAGTCAGAGAACACAGGTTGCAGCATTATAACGCACGTGCCCTCTCCCCAGTTTTTGGGTGACTTGAAGCCACTTTTGTGTGACAAAATTTTCGATCCAAAGGTGCGCGCCACAGGGCCTGTTTTGTGTGTATTCCATCGTCTTAGCGAAGATGAAAGAAAGCGTCTGATCACCAATATGACCTTTGAACGGCAGCTTAAAAGTGTGACGCGTGCCTTCGCAACGTTTCTTGAGTACCGTGCATCTCAGCTTCCCTTGCAAACACAACTTAGTGAAGCAAAACTCAACCGTCATGAGGGGTTTCTTAAGTGGCTGCTGATGCAGTCAGGCTTTAAAGAGCACCGGCGCAATCAAGAGATCACAGGCGTTGTTTACAAGCTTGTGCAACAGAGAGATGCCGCTTGTTACATTAAAGAACAAGGCGTGACAGATGTGATAGAGCTCTTAGAGCAGCAAAGTCTAGACAGCGGTGTGCAAGCGTAAAAGTGTGCCTTGGGGCAGTCACCAAGCTGCGATCAAGCGTGCCAGAAGGCCGTTTGCGCTTTGAGATCCTCCTGGGGCCTGCGCTCAGCAGGTGGGCGCCGTGTTAAAAGGTCCACGGACCTTGTAAGGAACAGCTCCCGTGAAGGAATCGTTGGCCTCAGAGATCAAAACCAATCGCGCCTCCCAGCACCCCCTTTGTACGCTCCTTTTTCTGAAGAGGCAAGCTTTTGTTGATGCGTTTCACAGAAAGTGACAGACACAACACTTTTTTATAGACAAAGCAGCCAGACACGAAGGTTGCTTTTTTAAAACTTTACTTAAAACAATCTTAAAATCGATTTTTATTGCAGATCTCTTTTTTAAATTAAATTTTAATTAAGTTTAATGAATTGTGATCTGTTGTTGTGTTTTGTTTTTTGCGCCTTTTTTCAATTGTTTATCTTGTTTGTGTGTCGAGTGTGGTGGGGGCGCTTACGAAGGAAGAAGTGGACATTTTTTGCGACCAGGCAAAGCTATGTCAGCAAAGTTACTCTCTTGCGCATGATCCCAAGGCATCCAGTGATAAAAACATTTATCCTTTTGGTTCAGGTGAAAAGATTGCTGAGGGGCTCATCAAGGTTTCGAAGGACAAGAAATCGATCACTGTTGTGTTTAAAGGAACATCGACAGCAAAGGATGTCATAACCGATCTAAAAGCCTTGTGGGCTATTGATCATACAACGGCACAGCGGTGTCACAATGGGGCTTTGAACCGCTTTCAAGATCTGCTTCCAAATTTAGAAGAGTTGATGAGCCGTGTGATCCGCGAAAACAATGTTGCAAGCGATGTAGAGGTCCACTTAACAGGACACAGTCTTGGGGCTGCGCTTTTACCGTTAGCTGCTCTGCACTTTGAGAGGAAAAAACTTAATTTAAAGACAGTGTCTTTGATTGCCCCCTTCAAGGTTCTGGATTCTGTCAGTGCTGCAGAATATGACAAGGCACTAAAAGAACGCACTTACACCATTATTCACGCCAACGATCTTGTACCAATGATGGGTGGTGTGAGTTGGTCTGACTTGGTGTCTCTATGCTATGGAGTTTATCAGCAGTTTAAAACGCCTAACCTGTTATCAGGAATCACTGCTTTGCTTGGTCAGTGGAAGCACTTTTCATCAGGAGGACGTCATGTGGGGCAGGTGATCATGTTGCCAGAACAAGCGGATCCGCACCAAATAGACACATTTGTTGTTTCTTTCAGCGACCCAAAACAGTACACGCAAGAAACGCTTCCTTTTGATCAACAGCCAATCTCAACAAAAGAGTGGATCGAGCACCATGGGCATAAAGCCTTCGTTTATCTATTGGTCAAGCTGGGCCTTCACCCCTCTATCCAGCAAATACAGCAAGCACAATCTAGGGAGTCACCGTTGTGCACGGCTGCGGCAGCTTGATTTGAACACAGCACCGCTCTTGAAGAGGAGGCAAATTTTCTATAGGCTTGTACCTCTTCAATAAAACAAGGGGGGTGTATGCGTCTTTCGGTCTTTAAAACGCACAGAATTGCCTCGGGTGAATCGCTTGAGGGTGTCTTAAAAGAATATCTACCGCCTCTTTTAGAAAAAGATGTCATCGTGATCACGGCTAAAGCAGTCAGCTATGCCGAAAAGCGTCTTGTGCCAAGGGCAAACGCCCTTAAAGAAGACCTGGTGCAAAGTGAGGCCGATAGGGTGTTTTATAACCCAAACGTCGAGCATCCGCGTTTAACCTTAAAGGATGGCATTTTGTGTCCAGCAGCTGGCATTGATGATTCAAACGCGGGTGATAACTATATTTTATTGCCGCAAGATAGCATGCAAACGGCTGCCAGCCTGTGGCGTTTTTTAAGGGTAACCTATGACCTGAACCATGTGGGCGTTGTGATCGTAGATAGCAAATCGCAACCCCTAAGGCGTGGTGTTGTGGGTATTGCCTTGGGGTGGGCTGGACTCGAGCCGCTTTATAGTTACAACGACACAAAAGATCTTGATCAAAGGCCGTTCGAGCATACACAAACCAATGTCGTTGACAGCATTGCCGCCGCCGCCGTCTTAATGATTGGGGAAGGGGCCGAGCAAACACCTTTCGCCCGCGTGCAAGATATACCGCGCGTCACTTTTTTAGATGCGCCCACAAACCCTTTGCAAGAAAGCGTGGTGATCGCGCCAGAAGACGATCTCTACCTACCTGTTTTGCAGCACAAGGGCGTGCGCTGTGCCTAAGAGGCCTGTCTGGGGTTTCTGTTAGGTCAAGTGGTGCTGCTTAAAAGCATCCACAGAGTCAAATGTGCGATCGGCGGTCACCTGATGGCGAATCCAGGTGCGTTGGCGTTTGGCATATTGCAGCGTGCGCTGCAGTACAAGCGCTTTGGCTGCGCTAAGAGAGATGGCATCTTCAAGCGCTAACAAAAGCTCATAAAAGCCAAGGGCGCGCGTTGCGGCGGGCCACTTTGGGCTGTATCCCAGCTGCGTTTCAAGAAACGAGCGTATGGTCGATGTTGTCATTTGTCGTGCGTGCTTGTCTTGTATGAACGCGGGGGAGGTTGGGTGTGGTAGACGCTGCAAAAAGTGATCACGAAAGTGGGCCACCTCGTCCATCAAGCCTTGCGCAAACATAAGATCACACCGTTTTTCAATGCGCGCCTTTAAAATGTCTGGCGGCGGATTAATGACTGTGGTGTGAAAAGTGATTGTTGTTTCAGGTTGCGCACGCTTTTTCTGTTGCCAATAAGATAGGGGTTTGCCAGTGGCCAAAATCACCGACAGGGCGCGCATTACACGCTGGCGATCAAAGGGATTCAGGCGTTTGGCAGAGGTGGGATCTTTTTCGTGTAAGCGCGCATACAAAGCGCTTGTTTCATCCCGCATGAGTTGCTGCATCAGGGCGTCTGGTACGCTGGGAATGTCGGACAAGCCATGCAAAAGTGACTTGATATAAAAACCTGTGCCGCCAACCAAAAGGGGCGTCATGCCTTTTTGCCGCGCCTCTTGTATGGCCTGCAGCGCCAGTTTGCGAAAAAGCGCAGCCGAGCATGAAGGGGCGTTTGGTTCAAAATGGCCATAAAGCTGATGCGGGGCAAGGCTGTCATCGTTTTTCGAGGGCTGGGCCATCAGCAAGGAAAGGCCTTTGAAAAGCTGAATCGCGTCAGCACAAATGACCGTCCCGTTGGCATGCTTTGCCAAATGCAGGGCCGCTTCTGATTTGCCGCTGGCTGTGGGGCCTAAGATGATATGTGCTTTGTAAGAAGCGGGTGTGACCAACGTTGTGCCCTCTTTTGTTTTTTTTGATTTCTTGCTAAGTTTTTAAAGAATAGGGCGAAACCGAAGGAAACAAAAGAGTTTTAAAGCATGAGCACACCGCAAAAACTGATGGAAGGAAAACGTGGTCTTGTCATGGGTTTGGCAAACACCTCGTCTATTGCCTGGGGTATTTCAGAAATGCTGGCAGCACACGGTGCCGAGCTTGCTTTTAGTTATCCCAATCCGCTTTTTGAAAAGCGCGTGCGTCCCTTGGCTGGTAAGATAGGCAGTGATTTGGTGCTGCCGTGTGATGCCTCGAAAGCAGAAGAGGTAGCCACACTGTTTGAAAACCTGTCTCAAACGTGGGATAGTCTCGATTTTGTGATTCACGCTATTGCTTTTTCAGACAAAAATGAGCTCAAGGGAGCCTATGTGGATACCACGTACGCAAATTTTGCAAACACCATGAATGTCTCTTGCTATTCATTTACCTCGGTGGCGCGCCATGCACGTCCTTTGATGAAAAAGGGTGGCAGCCTTTTAACGCTTAGCTATCACGGCGCGCAACGCGTAATGCCTCACTATAATGTCATGGGTGTGGCCAAAGCCGCGCTTGAGGCCAGTGTGCGTTATCTTGCCGCCGATTTGGGTGGTGATAATATTCGTGTGAATGGTTTATCGGCAGGGCCGATCAAAACCCTGGCGGCCTCGGGCATTGGTGATTTTCACTATATCTTGCAGTGGAACCGCCTGAATGCGCCCCTAAAGCGCAACATCACGTTGCAAGATGTGGGCGGCGCTGGTCTTTATTTGCTGTCTGACTTGGCAAGCGGCGTGACGGGTGAGATTCACCATGTGGATGCTGGCTATCACGTTGTGGGCATGAAGCGCGTCGACGCACCCGACATTTCAACAGTGATCGCCTCATAAAACATCGCCAAACGGCTCCTTCGTCGTGGTTCCCAACCTTCAAAAGCATTGAGAAGATGATTGCTCGTGGCACCTGGTGGCGTTTTTTTCGTTCAGGTGTTTTCTTTGTTTCACTTACTTTTTTTGTGTCAAATTAATAAAGGCCTTCATCGTTGTGAACAGACAAAGCTCTCCTCGTCATCGCGAAGACGTAGCGCGTGGTGGCTGTTTTTATTTTTTTTGTCTTTGAGCAAGGCATTCTCCACCATTCACAGGTTTGGCAAGTTTTTAAATAAAATCAATCTATTAAACAGAATTCGATCAATAAATAATGGGTAAAACGCTGATCAGTCAGCTCAGATGGCTTGAGAGGCCTTGTGAAGGATACGCTTGAAGCATCTCTGGCACCCTTATTGCTTAACCTTTGTTAACAAGTTGTTTCTTTTGTGCAATGGAGTGTTCGATGAAGATGTTTTATAAACTTTTGTGTGTGGGTGTTGCGGCAACGGCTTTGTCTCCCAAACTTTTGGCCAACTGTGAAAAACCATTTACAAAAAAAATGTACTGTTCTGCCAAAGCGGAAGCTGATAAAAATCCAGATGCTAAGTATCTTGAAGAGGGCAAGTGCAGGCGTGTGAAGAAAAATGGTAAGGACAAAAAAGTTTGTAACAAAGATGGTAAAATCACTGTGAAAGATGTTGATCCAAAAGATTCGTCATCGTCACATCAATCAAAGGATTCGGATAAAGCGTCCAAATCAGATTCAAAAGCGGATAAGTAGACAGAACAACCCCCATATTGCCAGCTAAGACTATACATCTGCCGGCGCCTTGGTTAAAATAGGGGATTAGGTTTCACCAGCACAACAAGCGATGTTTCAAAACCTCAAAGGCCGTCTGTCAGATATTTTTCAAAACCTTAAGGGCAAAGGGGTTTTAAAAGAGGCCGATCTTGATGCCGCCTTGCGCGAAATCCGCATTGCCCTTTTAGAGGCCGATGTGGCGCTTGCGGTCATCAAGCCCTTTTTAGAGAACATCAAAAAAGATGCCCTTGGCCAAAAGGTGACCGAAAGCTTGTCGGCCTCGCAAATGGTGGTCAAAATTGTTTATGACGAGCTGGTCAAGTTGCTGCAAGCATCAGAGGGCGCCCATGATATCAATCTGGCTGCGCGTGCGCCGGTGGTGGTGTTGGTTGTGGGTTTGCAGGGCAGTGGTAAAACCACGTTAACAGGTAAGCTTGCGCACTATCTTAAAAAGACGAAAAACAAAAAAGTGCATGTGGCGTCGGTAGATGTTTACAGGCCCGCCGCGCGTGAGCAGCTGGCGCAATTGGCCACGCAGGCCGATGTTTACAGCCTACCTATTCAAGATCAAAAACCAAAGCAGATTGCAAAAGCGGCGCTGGCCGAGGCGCAAACCGATGGTGCGGACGTGTTGTTGGTGGACACAGCAGGGCGTTTGCAGATTGACGATGCGCTGATGCAAGAGCTTGAGATGCTGAAAGCGCAGCTGAACCCCACCGAAATTCTTTTTGTGGGCGATGCCATGATGGGGCAAGAGGCGTTGCATGTGGCCGAGGCGTTTCATGCGCGTTTGAGGATAACGGGCTCGGCCCTTACCCGTCTTGATGGGGATGCGCGCGGCGGTGCGGCGTTGTCGATCACCAAGGCAACAGGCACACCGCTTAAGTTTTTGGGCGTGGGCGAGCATATCAAAGATCTTGAAGCTTTTGATCCCGACAGGCATGCCAAACGCATTCTTGATATGGGTGACGTCCTTGGCTTGGTTGAAGAGGTCGAGCAGCATCTTGATAAAAAAGAGCTTGAACAAACGGCCCAGCGGATGCAAAAGGGCTTGTTCACCCTCAGCGATATGGAAAAGCAGCTGTCGCAAATGGGGCGCCTTGGCAGCTTTGAAAAACTGCTTGGTTTTATTCCCGGCATGGGTGGCATGCTGTCAAAGATGCCGCAGCTTGATGATGCGCAAGCCAAAAAGGCGTTAACGCAAAAGCTGGCGATTATTCGATCGATGACGCCGCGCGAGCGCCTGTGGCCCAAGCTGCTGAATGCCTCGCGCAAGCGCCGTATTGCCCTTGGCAGTGGTACCGATGTGCCAGCGGTGAACCGTCTTTTAAAAGAGTTTGCGCAGATGGGTAAAATGCTTAAACGCATGGGTAAGTTGAACAAAAAGGGCCTTGGCAAGCAAATGATGTCGCAAGAGATGATGGCGGCCATGTCACAAGGCGGCGGCCAGCCACCCTTGCCAGGCGGTATGAAGCCCCCAAGGCCTTTTTAGCTCACTGTTAACCAGCTTTGCTGCATGCCTGGCGCAGATGGTTTTGAATCGTCATGATACAGGCTGTAAGCTTATTCCTTCGTCATGTGCGACTAACCGCTGGCTTTTTTGCGTTATTGTGCAGCTTGCTGCTTTTGCAGCATTTCTTTAGGGCTTTCCTTGAGGTTGCCTTTTATGGGCGCGCGCAAGGCATTCTCCACCATCCGCAAGTTTAGCAAATTACCTCGTCATCGCGAAGGTGCGCAGCACCTGTGGCGATCCACTGGCCAGAAACTTAAAAGGCCATAGCACAGATGGATTGCCGCGTCGCCCAAAAGGGCTCCTCGCAATGACAAATAAGAACGTCATCGCGAAGATGCGCAGAACCTGTGGCGGTCCACATACAAATACTAAGGTTTGCCATAAAATATTGACAAAACAACATTAAATACTAAGCATGTGTTTGATATTGTCTAAATATTTCTTACATGCGCATGAAACAGATTACACTTTGCACGTTTTTTCTGTTGTGTCTTGGCAGTATGCCTCTGTGGGCGCCTCATGGCGAAGAGGGCCAAACGCAAGAAAACACCAAGTTTGTGGCAGCAGCGGCAAACTCCAGCGCGTTGCAAACTAAAACGCCTGCTGTGGCCAAATCTTTACCGCGCAAGGTGCTGATGTCCCGTCCTGAGCCATTTGTGTTAGATTGGCAATCTTTAAGAACGCTTCAATCAACAAAGCCCGAGGACGCCGAGGCAAAAGAGAAGCTTTTAAAACACGCCGCACGTACAGTTAATTTGTTCATAGAGGGTAATACGCAATGCCCCCTTGTGTTACCAGATAACACAACCATGTTGATGAAGCCCTTTGTGAATGTGCGCTCTCTAACGATAACTTCTGTTGACTCAGTCGAGCTACCGCTGTTGCCTTGCCCTCAAAAGCTTGAATCTCTTATGACGTATCGCGTTACTTTAATGTCAACTCGCAACATACAGCGCCACTCTTGTCTTCGGGAACTTGCTCTTGATCATATGTCGTTTGACACGACAGGCCAGCATCCAAACCAAACAGACCGCTTGGCTGTACTGGCGAAACTGAACAACCTTCGTGAGTTGCATGTGGACTTGCATGATGGCACGCCTATAGAGGAAAAGCTGTTTGAGCGCATTGTGCAAAACAACCCTCAGATCACAGATTTTAACTACCGTGGTGTTGTCACTGAAGGTTTTGTGCGCTCTCTAGGCACTTTGCCTTTGGTCACTTTGCAGCTAAGGGATAGTCAGATTGATGATGTCAAATTTGCATTGTTGCCTTTCAATACGCTGCAAATATTCCACTTAGGGGGTGAGCACAACCTTAAAGATCTGACGCCTTTACAGGGTGCGCCTTTGTGTGTGTTGGCGCTTGCGTGCTACACGCATGTTGATGAGGCGTTTTTTCAAGCGATTCGCTCAATGCAAACGCTTGAGGAGTTTTATCTTTCCAGTGGGTCTTTAACAGATGAACAGGGCGAGCTGTTCTTGCGATGGGCGCAAGAGCTTTCTTCGTTGCATCTTACTTGCTCCAGGGGTTTTTCAGAAGAGATGTGCGAAAAACTACGTAAGGCTTTTGGCAAAAGGGCACGCGTGTGATTCATTCTGGATAAAAGGCTTGTAAAGCGGACAGTGTGGATCGCTACAGGCTGCGCCTTCGCGATGACGATCAGATTGTCATTGCGAGGAGAAACCCTTGTTTCGACGCGGCAATCCAGTGTGCTTTAGCCGCTTTAGTACCCGGCAAGTGGATTACCACAGGCTACGCCTTCGCGATGACGATCAAAGGGCCATACAGTTTTTACGACCCACGAACCCAGCTTGATAGTGTTTGATGATGGGATCCAATAAGGCGTTTTTGTTTGAGGCGTCTCTGCTTTAGATGCGGCGCGAGTACCACTCGATCACCAGCTGTGGTTCCATTTGTGCAGGGTAGGGCACCTCTTCAAAAGCGGGTGTACGCAAAAATGCACCTTCAAGCTTTTTGTGATCAACTTGCAAATAGTCAGGCACATCACGCTCTTTCGAGGCCGAAGCTTCAATCACCAACGGCATTTGTTTGGATGTCTTGCGCACCTCAATGCGATCGCCTTCTTTCACAAGGTATGATGGCACATTCACGCGCTTGCCGTTTACCAGCACATGGCCGTGATTTACAAACTGACGTGCCGAAAAAATGGTGGGCACAAACTTCATGTGATAAACCACAGCGTCCAGGCGGCGCTCTAAAAGACCAATAAAGTTTTGACCGGTGTCGCCCTTCACGCGTGAGGCTTCTTTGTAAAAGCGACGAAACTGACGCTCACGAATCGAGCCATAATAGCCACGCAGCTTTTGTTTAGCTGCCAGCTGTAAGCCATAGGGAGATTGCTTTGAACCGGCACCACCCTTGCCCTGCGGCCCATGTTGGCCGGGCTTTGTGTTGCGCAAATTTACGGGGCTTTTCTCACGTCCCCACAAATTAACACCATAACGGCGGTTGATCTTGTATTTAGAAGATAGGCGCTTTGTCATAACTCTCTTGGCACTTCACATTAAACTTGTCAAAGCCTTAAGATCACGCTTTTGGCTTTCCTCTTCATCCTACGTTGCAAACGCCAACTCTGCAAGTCTTGTTTTGTATTTAACGCCACCTTTCTTTGGCGATCTTTTACATAGAAGGCGGCTGCCAGGTCAATTGCTTGGTTTTTGTCCACAACACACCCAACTTTAAAGGGAGTGCAAACAGTGGTTGCAGCGCTTTTTCATACAGTGAAAGCTGCGCTTGATAGGCGTGTGGCAGCGCACTTGGCGGCGTGCGATCGGTTTTAAAATCCAAAACCCAAACCACATCTTCTTTGGGCAGCACAAAGTCAATGCGCCCCTTTAAAAGTGCTGTTGGTGGGGTTTCGGACATCGCGTTGCCCTGTAAAAAGGCGCTTGTCTGGCCTTGTGTGCAAAAGGGAAGCTCGCGCAGGGCATGGGGGCTTGTTAAAAACGCAAACGCAGGGTCGATTAAAAGGGCGGTGCACTCTAAAAAAGCGTCCTCTAAAAGCGGCATTTGTGCGTGAGTCACCGCATGTATTGTTGCCACCAGTTGCTTTGCGGCCTTCCACGTTGCGGGCGGCTTGGGGGAAAGCTGCTCTAACAAGGCGTGAATCAAGGTGCCTCTTAATTTTGCCTCATTAACACCGACGTGTGTGTGGCCAGTGCGGGGAGTGGGGCCGTCCGCTGTTTGCGCCGCCACGCCCGAGGGGGTCAGCATCAAAGGCGATGCGTCTTCTGGCGGCGGGGGTGTTGTGGCCCACAAAGGCAAAGGTGGTGGCGCTGATGTGGCCAAGGCAGATGCAGGCGGTGCTAAGTGGGGGGGCTCTTTAAGTGGGGTTTGAAGGCAAAGTGTGGTCCTGTTTTCTTCTGTTCCGACGTTTTCTCTTTTTTCAGTGACCTCAAGCGAAAGCAGGCCGTGGCGTGTTTTTTCATACCAGGTGGTTTCAGTCACCTTTTGGCTGCTGTGGCCGGCAATCACCAAATGCTCAACAGCGCGCGTTAACGCCACATACAAAAGACGGTTGTACTCGTCATCTTCTAAACTTTTGGCTTGCTCTAAAACACCCTCAAGCGCTTGCGTTCCAGGTTGTGCCAAAAGAGGTGCCCATGCAAAAGGGGTTGTGTGTGCTGCTGGTGTTGAGGCGTGGAACAAAGGCATCCACAGACAGGTGGCGTTGGGGCGACGGTTTTGGGCAGCATCGGGCACAATCACAAGGGGGGACTCAAGACCTTTGGCGCCGTGAACCGTTAAAATTTGAATGCCTTGCGCGCTGTGGGTTGCGATGTCACGCTTGATGGCAAGATCGGTTTGTTCAAAAAAGGCCAAAAAGGCGTTGGGTTCTTTATAGTCGGTGCTTGAAAAAACAAGCGCCTGTGCTAAAAACGCATCCAGCAGGTCATACACATCGCCGCCAAGGCGTGCGGCACATTTTTTCAAGCCACCTTCTTGCCACAAAACATGGGCATAAAAGTCAAAAACGGTTTGCGCGCGCGCCAGCTTTTGCAAGCGCGTTAAAAACAAGGCAGCCTTTGCAAAAGGTTCCTCGGTTTCGCCCTTTAACTGCGTCCAAAGCGAACAATCCGCATGCTTTAGGCGCCTTAAGGCCAGCTGCATCAAATGCTCTTCTGAAAGACCCACTAAAGGGCCTTTTAAAACGGTGGCCAGCGTTAGGTCGTCCTCTAACGTGATGCAGCACTTTAAAAGGGCCAGCATGTCTTGAATCACCAGCGCATGGGTCAAAACCAGTCGGTCTTGGCCCATCACGGGCAGGTCAAAATCTTTTAAAAAGCGCACCAAAAGGGGCATAAAGGGGCCGCGTTTGCGCAGCAAAATCATAATGTCACCGGCCGCAAGAGGGCGATTGTGGGCACTTAGCCACAACGGTTTCTCAAGGCTCTCTTTGATATAAAGGGCTATTTTGAAGGCAAGCTGCGCCTGGCCCGAGAAAAAAGCTTTTTGTTTTTGCAAGGCCTCTAAGGGGTCCGGTGGGCTTTCTGGTGCAGCAGGGTCTTGCGTTTTATCGCGCGACTCGGTTTGCTCTTGCACCAAAGGCCACAGCGTGACCGAGCCGGCAATGTCTTTATGGGCCATGTGCACAACGGTTTGTTCGCCAAGGCCTTTGCGGGCCAAGGGCTGTGCAAAAACCGCATCAACGGCTTGCAGCACAACGGGCGCCGCGCGAAACGAGACAGTGAGTGACAGCTTTTTAAAGGGCCACCCCATTTGTTTGATGCGCCGCTCAAAGGTGTCGCGCATGGTATAAAAAAGGGTGGGGTCGGCGCCCTGAAAGCTGTAAATTGACTGCTTGGGGTCGCCAACCACAAACAAGGTTTTTTGGCTGTCGTCCCCGGTGAAAAAGACATCCATCAACCCTTCAATCAGCTGCCAGCCCAAAGCCGACGTGTCTTGTGCCTCGTCAATCAAAATATGATCAAGGCCATGCCCCAGCTTGTACAAAACCCAGCCATCGTCATGTTTCAGCAGGTGGCAGGCATGCTGCAGCAAGTCGTCATAATCTAAAACGCCTTTCTGGCGCTTTCTTTTTTGATAATCTTTTAAAAACGCACGGCCTAAGGTTTGCAAAGCTTGCGAGGTATCAAAGGCCGTTTTGACTTTAAGTTTTTGCGCAGCGTGCCACACCCTGTCTTGTACTAAAGGTAGCGCCTCGCCGGCATCTTCTGTAAAGCAGGCAGCGGCATTCAGCTGCTTGATCACCTCTTTTGCAAAGATGGTTTTGCGCGGCGTGCCTTTGTCTGTTAGCCAAAGGGGCGCAAAGGCCTGAAGGGTTGTAAGATCTGGCGCGTTGCAAAAGCTTTTGATGATAGCGCCTTTTTGCCGCAGGGCCTCTTTATCGTGCGTGCTTAAAAGGGTTGCAGCCGCGCGCAAGCCTGTCATCGGTAGGCTGGTGATCAACTGGGACAGCATCTTGTCAGCAAAAGCCTGGAAGGTGTCGTTTGTGTCGTCAGGCGACAGATCAAGGGCGCGTGCTAAAGCTTTTAAGGTGGTGGTCTCGCCCAAACGGTCAAGGGCAAATGAGCTGCGCTTTGATAGAATTTCGTGAAAACAATCCTCAAACGCACTTTCAGAAAGCTTTTGTGACAGCAGTTCGATGGCCGGCCACAAAGGGTCGCGCTGAGGGTGGCGCAAGGCGTTTTGCAAATGGCCTGCCTGCGTTGTTTGAAACAGCTTTTTGGCAGCGGCTTCATCCATGACATCAAAGGTGGGCAGAACACCGGCCTCTAGCGGAAAGCTTTTCAGAAGAGATTCAGCAAAGCTGTGCAGCGTTTGAATGCGCAGCCCCTTCGAAAGCGCCAACACTTCGTCAAAAAGGGTGCGGGCACGCTGCAATCTGCTTTGCGTGGCCTGAAGGCCCAAGGCTTCAATCGCCTCATGCAATTCTGTGGGCGCCAGCTGTGACCACAGCGAGAGCCGTTGCATTAAGCGTTGGCGCATTTCGGCCGCAGCAGCTTTGGTAAAGGTGACGCACAAAAGGCGCTCGGGCGGGGTGCCGTCACACAAAAGGGCCAGCAGCCTGTCAATCAAAACCTTGGTCTTGCCCGACCCGGCCGAGGCTTCAACCCACACACTGTTTTGGGGTGAGATGGCTTGCTTTTGTGCTGCAGTTAACGTCATGGCATCAGTCTACGGCGTTAGATGCAAAAAACAAAGATGTTTGAAAACCCGTTAAAAAAGCTGTTTGGCCTTCTTAAACTAGCTTGTGCCAAAGTCAAATGAATGCCATCTTGAGAAAAAGCATCTTTCTAAAGGACTTTCTCAATGACCCAAGGCTCTGCCACGGCATCACAACATAAACAAGCAGCACGCCAAGGGCAGGGGGACAACATGTCTTGTTTCACAAACGCCGATCTTCAAAGCATGGCTCATGCCTTAAGGCTGCTCAGTGTTGATGCTATTGAAGCGGCAAAGTCGGGGCATCCGGGGCTTCCACTGGGCATGGCGGATGTGGCCACGGTTTTATGGGCCGAGTTTTTAAATGTGTCGCCCACTAACCCTGCGTGGCCTAACCGTGATCGTTTTGTGTTGTCGGCTGGCCATGGCTCGATGTTGTTGTATGCGCTTTTGCACCTTGGGGGTTTCGATTTGCCACTGGCGCAGCTCAAACAGTTTCGCGTGCTGGGCAGTCAAACGCCCGGACACCCTGAATATGGCGAAACGCCTGGCGTTGATGTCACAACAGGGCCCTTGGCACAAGGCTTTGCGCATGCGGTGGGCATGGCCCTTTCCGAGGCAATGCTGCGCGCAGAGGCCGGTGCAGACTTGATGGATCACTTTACCTATGTTGTGGCCGGTGATGGCTGCTTGATGGAGGGGTTGTCGTCTGAAGCCGCCTCGTTTGCAGGGCACATGAAGCTTGCGCGTCTTGTGGTGCTGTTTGACGATAACAAAATCAGCATCGATGGCCCCACCTCTTTGGCCACATCCGATGACCATGCCAAACGTTTTGAGGGCATGGGCTGGCAAGTGCTCACGTGTGATGGGCACGATATGGACGCCATTCGGCAAGCTTTGCAAGCTGCACGCGCCGAGACGCAGCGGCCATCGTTTATCAGGTGTCAAACCACCATTGGATATGGGGCGCCCACCAAGCAAGGCACAGCTGCGGTGCATGGGGCGCCTTTGGGCGGTGACGAGGCTTGTGCAGCGCGCGCCACCTTTGGTTACAAAGATGCCGCCCCTTTTGAGATCAAAAATGATGTCCAGGATCTGTGGCAAAAGGCCGTGGCGCAGCGTGGCCAAAAGCGTGAGGCGGACTGGCAAAAGGCCTGTGACAAAAAACTTCAAAGCGACCCTTTAACAACCCAATTGTTTTTAGAACGCCTTCACAATCAGCATCCCCAAAACTGGACAGCAGCATTTGATCAGGCCTGCAAGGCTGTTTTTGCTGCACCCAAAGCAGATGAGGCGCCACTCAGTGAGGCCACGCGTGTTTCGTTTGGTAAAGCGCTTGAGGCACTTCAAAAAACTTTGCCAGGGCTTGTGGGTGGCTCGGCTGACCTGACGCCCTCTAACAACACGAAAACCAAAGCCATGAAGGCGGTTACGGCGCCTGACTATGTGGGGGATTATATCCATTTCGGTGTGCGTGAGCACTTGATGGGGGCAGCGCTTAACGGCATGGTGCTGCATGGCGGCCTGGTGCCTTATGGCGGCACCTTTTTAGCGTTTTCTGACTATATGCGTCCGGCCATTCGCCTTGCAGCGTTGATGAAAATTCCCACTCTTTACATCTTTACCCATGATTCTGTGGGGCTTGGTGAAGATGGTCCCACGCACCAACCCATTGAACATTTGTGGGGGTTGCGCGATATTCCCAATCTGTCGCTTTTCAGACCGGCCGATGCGTCTGAGGTGCAAGAGTGTCTGAAAGCAGCGCTTTTAAGGCGCGATGGACCAAGTGCGCTGATTTTGTCGCGGCAAAAGGTGGCGCCTGTGCGCGCCATCGCAGATCCAAAGGGACAGTTGCAAGATGCCTGTCTTAAGGGCGGCTATGTTTTAAAAGATGCTTTGGGTCCGTATCAGGTGACGTTGTGGGCCACAGGGTCCGAGGTTAGCTTGGCCTTGTTGGTGCAGCAAGCGCTTGAAACACAAGGGGTGGGCGCACGTCTTGTGTCGGTGCCGTGTCTTGAGCTTTTGGCGCAGCAGTCATCCTTGTATCGTCGTACGCTGTATCAAGGGAATGCTGATGGGGCAGAGGGTGCGTTGCCTGTGCAGGTATCGCTTGAGGCGGGCGTGACGCGGTCTTGGGCGGCTTACTTAGGAAAAGGCGCGATGCATTTTGGCATCGACAGGTTTGGTGCCTCGGGCAAGGGTGAGGCGGTGATGCATGCCTTGGGTCTTGAGCCTCAAGCCATTGCAAACAGTATTTTACAGCGGTTGCAAAAAGCTTAAGCGCGAAAGCAGCGTTTAAGTTTTTCGCTTTATGATGGGCGTGATCGTCAAAATGTCTGTCATGGGCTGATGCCTTCTTTGCGCACTCTTTTTCACCGTTTTCAAAGCACGTCTTTTGTGCTGTTTTTAAGGCGTGTTGACAGCAGCCTTGTGATCACATTTGTGGCCCTGACCACACTGTGTGTTGTGTTTTTAATCGGCTACATGAGCAACACCTTTCTAGAAGATTTTTCGCTGATCAGTTATGAAAAGCGATCAGCGCTTTTAAAGTCGGCGGCTCAAAACATTCGCGGCAAGTTAAGCGGTGTGCATTATGTGGGCAAAAGTCTGCAAGCTCTTGCGCGCCTGCAAGATAAAGGCAGCATGCAACGCTCACCCGTTGTGGCAACGGTGTGTGTTAGCATGCTGAAAGCCACACCTTTTTTGCGCAGCCTCACGCTTGTCACGCATGACAGCGGTATTCTAAATTTTTTACGTGTCAAACCCAGCAGCAGTTTGTTTTGGCATAAATTCCAGCAACGCTCGCTGAAGCCACTTTCCCATGAGTTCGTGAAAAAAACCCGTTTTGCCTCCCAGTTTACACGAGGTGGCAAAGCTCTTTGGGCGTTTTATGACAAAAATGGGGTTTGTTTTTATACCGAAGAAGAGCCCATGCAGGCGCTTGAAGAAAATGATCTCTCGTCTTTTAAGAAAACCTATATCACGGGGCAGATGCAGATTCGCCCGCCGTATCCCTTGTTTTTTGGCGGCATGGGGTTAACCATTACATATCCCTTAAAGTTTAAAAATGCCGATAAAGTTGAGGGGGCTTTGGGGCTGCAAATGGACCTAAGCACGTTATCGCAATTGCTTGACAGCAATATGTTTGGCAGCGTTGAGTCTCTTTTTTTGATGAATGAAGAGGGGGTGTGTTTGGCGCATCCGCGTCTTGAAAAAAGCTTTCGTGTGTCAACAGATGGTATCAAGCCACAACTGATGCGTCATTTTAACAAGCAGTGGGAAGTTTTGTTTGAAAAACGCTTTGATGCGCCCCTTAAAGAGCACCCCATTAGCTATCACGGTGTGCCCTATACGCTGTACGTTATTCCGTTCAGTGCGTTGCTGCGTGAAAGTCATTTTTTAAAAGACGTCACGCTGTGTGCTTTGCTTGCAAATGACTATTTGCGCTCGGGTTTTCACAGCAGCCAGCAAGAAATATTGTTGCTGGGGTTTGCCATCACCATTTTTTTAAGCCTTTTTATTTTTTGGATGGCAGCACGCATGACGGCACCCATTGCGGGGGTTGTGTATGCGCTGAAGCAGATGGCGCAAATGAATTTCAACGTCTCTTTTAAAGACCATGCCTACTTTTTAGAAATCCATCACATTGTGCAAAGCTTAAAAGGCATGATCACCGCGCTGGGCGCCTTTGGTAAGTTTGTGCCCAAAAATCTTGTAAGGCAGTTGATGCAAGACACACAAGAGGTGCGTCTTGGGGGCGCGTCCAAAGAGTTGACGATCCTCTTTTCGGACATCAAGGGGTTTACCAACATTTCAGAAAAGCTAGATCCGCAAACGCTTGTTGAAAGGTTGTGCCAATACTTTGATATCATGACTGATCTGATTATTGATAACAAAGGCACCGTTGATAAGTATATCGGTGATGCGGTGATGGCGTTTTGGGGGGCACCCTTGCCCGATAAGTTGCACGCGGTGCACGCCTGCCAAAGCGTGCTTGCATGCTATGACCACCTTAAAATTCTCAACGAAAAGCTTTTATCAGAAGATAAAGATCCTCTTTACAGTCGCTTTGGCTTGATGACAGGCAAGGTCGTTGTCGGCAACATTGGATCAAAAGAGCGATTTCAATACACCATTTTGGGTGATTGTGTGAATCTGGCCTCTCGCCTTGAAGGGCTAAACAAGCATTACGGTACCTCTATTTTGGTGGGTGAAACGGTTTATCAGCAGGCCAAAGATTTTTTCGTGTTTCGCATTGTGGATCGTGTTGCGGTGAAGGGCAAAAACGAGGGCGTTTTGGTTTACGAGCTTTTAGGGGCGATTGACAGTCTGTCGCAAGAGCGCTTCAGCTACCTCACGGATCTTGCAAAACAAACAGAAAAGGCTTTCAATTTTTATCAACAAGGCGATTTCACACGGGCGCATGAGGTCTACCAGTTTGTCTTTCGCCTGTTTCACGAGGACACGGTGGCGGCGGTTTTGAAAAAACGGTGCCAGCAGCTTAAAGAACATCCAGTCAATCTGTGGGACGGGGTCTTTCGCCTTGATAGTAAATAAAAAGTTGTGCTAGGCGCTTTGTAGCTGTTTGATCGCCTTAAGGGCCACCTGCTGGTCCGAAAAGGGGATTGAGTGACTGCCGATCCACTGCAGGGTTTCGTGTCCTTTGCCTGCAATCACCAGCACGTCATCTTTTTCAAGCTCAGAAACGGCGGTTAAAATGGCATCGGCGCGTTCGGCAATTTCGCGGGCGCCCTGTGCGCCTTTTAAAATGTTTTGCCGAATTTCGCTTGGGTCTTCATAGCGTGGGTTGTCGTCAGTGACAATCACTTCGTCCGCGTATGTGGTCGCAACGGCCCCCATTAACGAGCGCTTGCCTTTGTCGCGGTCGCCGCCACAGCCAAACAGCACAAAAAGACGTTTTTTTGTGTGTGGGCGCATGTGTTGCAGCATGATTTCAAGGGCATCCGGCGTGTGGGCATAATCAAGATAAACATGTCCCCCTTTGGGCGAGGCACCAACGTATTCAAGGCGTCCTGGGGTTGATTTTAGTAAGGGGGTCACCTTTAAAATATCGGCAATATCAACGCCCGATGCATGGACTAAAAGAATGGCAGCCATGACATTGGCAGCTTGAAAGCGCCCAATAAGGGGTACAGAAAAAGAGATTTCCTCGCCAAAGCAGGTGGCTAACACTTCTTGTCCCGTGGGGGTGACTTTAAGGTCTTTGATGCGAAAATCGCCTTTGTCAAAGCCGTAGAACCACATGCGTAAATTACGCCGCCGGCATGCCTCGGCCAACTCGTAAGGGTAAGAGAGGTTGTCATTTAAAATCGCGATGCCTTTTTCCACCACCAGCTCTTTAAAAAGCCGTGCTTTGGTCAGCCAATAGGTGCGCATGTTGCCGTGATAGTCAAGATGATCGCGCGAAAAACTGCTAAAGACACCGGCATGAAAAGCAATGTCATCAAGGCGGCGTTGGTCAAGGCCATGGCTTGAAGCTTCAAGCACACAATGAGAAACCCCTTTTTTCGCAATGGCGCTTAACAGAGGATAAAAGGTAAGGGGCTCCATTGTGGTCAGTGATGATTGGTGTGTTTTAACATCAATGCCTTGCAGTCCAAGGGTGCCAAGCGATGCTGCTTTTTTTCCAAGCTGCTGCCATAACTGCAGCGCAAGGTTAGCAATAGATGTTTTGCCGTTTGTGCCCGTAACAGCGGCCATAAAAGAGGGTCTTTCAGGGTGTAAAGCACCACTGATTTTGCTTAAAGAATAGCGAATCTCTTTGACGCCAAAAAATGTAATGTGCGAAAAGATCAGGCGCTTTTTTAAAACCACAGCCTCAGGGGCCACAATGGCCGTCGCGCCTTTGTGCAGTGCAAGGTCAATAAAGCCCTCAGCGCCGCGTTTCGAGCTGGGTAGTGCAAAAAAGATTAAACCGGGGCGTGCATGGGATGAGTGGTCTGTTAGGCCTTCAAAAAGGGTCGTCTGCCCCCTGAAGAAACAGGTGGGTTGCAAAACCTCAAAAAGCGTCTCGATAGAAAGAGTCGTCATAAAAAGTGCGTCTTACAAGTGTTAAGCCTTACCTGCCTTTCTATTCAGATACCAGGTCGCGCGGATTGTCAACCTTCATCCTTACCTTAAAGCAATGCGCGGCTTATGTGTTAAGTGCTTTCAGGCAAAAAGCCCATGAGCGGTAAAAGTTTTTTCAAGATAGCCTTCGTTGTGGGGGCTGCGATCCACCCCGCCGTTGTAAAGCCATGGGTTGCAGCACAGGCCTTGGGGTGCTCAAGACTGACCAGCAAAACATACTCAGGGTTCTTAGTGGGAAAGATGCTGACACAAGAGACCAAGTTGCGGCCATTACGATAGCGGCCATCTTGCAACAGGTTTGATGTGCCGGTTTTAGCGCCAATATCATAGCCCTTAAGCGCCACGTTCTTTGATTGTCCTTTGTGGACCGACTGCTGTAATAGCTGTCGGATCAAGCGTGCCGTTTTGGGGTGCACCACTTGTTTTGCCGGTGGCAGCTTTGTTGTTTTGCGCAGCGTCAGGGGGCGCCAATAGCCGCTTACAATCGAG
>JBAJNL010000010.1:0-35451 GCA_036881885.1 Holosporaceae bacterium | reverse complement strand
TGTGTGCGGGCGATATCTAAAAAAATGGCCATTTCTTGCTTGCCGCAATGTTTTAGCATGAATTTTTTAAAAGGGTCCGCAATGCGCTCAAGCGCTACTTCTTCAGACACTTTGGCATCAAGATAGGGTTTTAGACCTGTCTCATAGGCTTTTTCTAATGTGGGTTGCATCACAAAAAAAGTTAGAAAAAGGGCAAGGCTGATTAAAATGCTGGTGGGCGGAGATTGCCCTAAGCCCAAAGCTTGGCGCAAAAAAGCCATCACCACCACAATGCGCGTAAACGATGTCACCATTATCAAAAGCGAGGGTGCTAGTGATAAAACGGACAAAAGTGCAATCAGTGTTAAAATGCGTGCCGAAAAAGCACCGCTGCCTAAATCAAGTGTTAAGCTTTCGGCCAAAAGAGGGGTGGGTGCCAAAACGATTGGCAAAAGCGCTAAAGGAAGGGTGATGCCCAAAAAAGCTTTGATAGGACTAACCTGTGTCTGTGCCATCTTTGCTGCCATCAAAAAGAACCACCTGATCACCCTTTGGCGATAATAAAATAAGTCCCTGGCTAAAGGGGCAGGCGAAAAGCAAAATTTTGCGATCTCCTTCAAGCGGGCACACGTCAAGAATGCGTGTCATTTTGCCATGATCATGCTGAAAGGCAGCACCGTAAAAACGCTTTAATAAAAAGCGCAAAATGCCAATCAGCAAGATGACCGCAACAAGTCCTAAAAGGGCTTTCACAATAGGTGCTTCATGCAAAAATGAGGTTAAGTGTGCTATGTCCATCTTATGCCTCTCGTGCAAGATCAGTTGAGGGGTTAAAAAAGAGAAGGGAGGAGGCGGATCTAAAGTGCATCAGGATAAAGTTTTGAAATGGCTTCTTGCGTATTGACTGTTTCAAGCGTGTTGGTTGATTGCGCTTTAACGGCGTTGATTTCATTGGTCAAGGTTTCCCACAGGTGTTGTAGTTGCTCAAGATCTTTGGGGCTCACCACATCCTTGGCGAGCAGTTCTTTTAAATAATGCTCGTTACCCTCAAATGTTTTTTTAAGCGTGTCGCTTAGCTGATCGCCTAATCGTTTTTTGATTTCTTCAGAAAGCAAAAGCTGGTGCTCAAAAATCTTTTTCAACAGCTCATCCGATTCCATGCATTTGCCCTTTCAACATTGTTTTTAAAGACAAATTTACTGAAAATGCTTTAGATCTTCTTAACAAAAACGCTTTACAGTTGAAAACATCTTAAAAAGATTGGATCAAGACAATGAATGTTTTTGGCATGATGAAAGCGCGCATGGCTTATGAAACACAAAGTTTGCGCCTATCTGGTGAAAACATGGCGAATTTGCACACGCCTAACTATAAAGCGCGTATGCCCACCGAGCTGACCTTTGACGATGCCTTGCATCCTTTGGCTTTGCGCAAAACCCACCGCAGTCACTTGCCCCCCAATGGGCAGCAGGGAAACTTTAAAATTGTTCAAGACCCCGAAGGGCAAGAAACCATTACAGGTAACACAGTCTCGCACATGCACGAGCTGCAAAAGTCAAACGCAGCCGGCCAAAACCACAAGCAAATGACCAATTTATGGGAGGCGCACCTGTCTTTGCTGACAACGGCGCTGAAATCGTAACCAAACGCAAAGGAAGATTAAGATGGCCATAGCAATTCCCACGTCTCCCCTTTATCAAAGTTGGTACGTGCTGGCAGAAGGCATGAAAAATCAAACAACACGGGCAAGCATCGCAGCGCAAAACTTTGTTAACGCTGACAGTACCGGCAAAACACCCGATGAAGATCCTTACACCCGCAAACAGGTGATCATTGGTGCCGAAACAGATCGTTTAACCGGGGTGGTGACGCCCCGTTTGCGCGCCATTGAAGATGACCCACTACCGCCCAAACAGCACTATGTGCCGGGTCATCCGGCGGCCGATGCCAGGGGAATGGTCAAATTTCCGCACGTCAACCGTTATTTTGAAGCATCAGACTACCAGCAGTCTAACCTGGCTATGGCCGGCTGTGCCCGCCTTTACGAGCTTGCCACCACCATGCTTGAGCGTACCCACAACCTGATGAGGCAAGCTTGATGACCGTGACGCCTCTTTCTGCTGCGCAGCTTCAAATGATGCCGCCCGAGACAAAACCACCAGGTGTGGCACCAGGTATCACGCCTATTGAGACAGGCTTTAAGGGGGTGAGCGCGTTATCGTCAAGCGGCGAGCCTTTAGCGCCGTTTGCCCAGTTGCTTGAAAATATGGCCAAAAGCACCCGTGATGCGCTTGTGAAAAGCGAGGCGGTTGCAAAGGCCGCAGCTGCCGGCAAAGCCGATCCACAATTGGTTGCCACCACCACTGTGGAAACCCGCGCGACGCTGCAGCAGTTTACAGCGCTTTTGCACGCCACCACCAGCGCCTATCAAGAAGTGATGCGCATGGCGCTTTAAGCCGTAGCTTCTTCAGGTTGTTTTAATCTCATATAAAATAAAAAAATATTTTATATTGATATATTAATATATGTATTGCATTTATTGTGGTTTAATCACAATAAAAAAATATAAAATTGAACGTATATACAGGGATTTTAGACAAACAATACACAGTTAATATCCAATTTGGTATTAGTGTGCGCCGTTTTTTGAAATACGGTCTGCTGATCTTGGGTGTTTATGCTTTTTACTTTGTCGTTGATCATGCTTGTCTTTTTTGCAAGCGTTTTCGCTTTCATGGTGACTTGCGAACCTTTTCTGGGTGGCTGCCCAGCACAGCCAATAAGGCGCGCTTGCGTATTGCCGTTGTGTATCCGAAGGACTTTCCCGGTGAGGCGAATGTAGCGCAATCTTTTGTGCGTCCTTTATCCCAGCGTTGTGTGTCAACTTATGAATGCTTAATCTCACCAGATGAATCTTCAAAACAGGTTAGAAAAATTAAGCGCATTCAGCGTTGGCTTAACAGGGCAATCAATACAGACACAGCTGTGGTGCTTTTTGCGCGTTCGGCTGGTCGTGGGCTGATCAAGGCGCGGCGGCACTATGTATCAGCCTTTAATGTAGAAGATATCCACAGGTTAGAGCCACTTTTTTTTGAAGAGTTTTCAGGATACTTGTGCGGCGGTGTGGACCAAAGTTGGCTTCATAAAAAACTGAATACGACATACCGTGCCAACAAGCCGACGCAGTTGTTCTTTCCTCCTTCTGTGCACGGCATTGCACCTAAGGGACCTGCAGAGCCGCGAAAAATCTTTTGGTGTGGCAAGATGTGGGATAAAACACGGCGTGTGACTTATAGGCCTTTGTTTGAAAGATTGTGTGCCAAAAAGCAGGTAGTGATTTATGGGCTTAAAACAACATGGCAAAGGCCTGAGTTTGCCTTTGCAAAGCCGTGCTATCAAGGTTTTATCCCCTTTGATCAGCAACAAACATTTTTGAAAAAAATGCGCAAAGCGGGGGTCGCTCTTTGCCTCCATTCACCAGAACACCTGCGTTATGGCACAACCAGTGCGCGTTTGATGGAGGCATCGGCTGCCGGTGTGCTTATTATTACCGATAACAACCCCTTTGCCCGTCATTATTTTGGCGATAACGCCCTTTATATTGACCAAACGCAAGATCCGCTCACCATCTACAAGCAAGTGAACCAGCATCTTCAGTGGGCTCAAAACAATCCTGAGGCTGCCAAAGCCAAAGCATGGGCCACGCACCAGGTGTTTAAAGAAAAATTTGCGATGGAAAAACTGACAGATACCTTTTTAACACATGTCACGCATGATCACGCGAAACATTTAAGTGCCAAATCTACAAAGCAACGACCCGGATTCACCGAGCGCCTTTCTAATTGGCTTGTGAGCTAGTGAAGGCATTGTGAGAGCCTTGCCCTTAGCAAACGCTTTTATTGAAAAATCTGAAGACGAACGCTTTGTTTAAGGATGTTTTTTTCTTTTTTTGTTTAAAAACCCAAGCGAATGATTGAAATAAAGGGCCAAAGAGATTAGGATTGTGAGCATACACTTGGTTGCGTTGACGATCAAGAAAAAAAGGGCGGGGTGTAGCGCAGCCTGGTAGCGCACCTGCTTTGGGAGCAGGGTGTCGGAGGTTCAAATCCTCTCACCCCGACCAGCTAAACATCATCCAACTTGTTATTGCGAGAAGCCTTGAGGGCGACGCGGCGTGCCCTAAAACTGTCATTGCGAGGAGGAAACTCAGTTTCCGACGCGGCAATCCAGTGTGCTTTAGCCGCTTAAGTTGCTTGGCAAGTGGATCGCTACAGGCAGAGGTGCCCTTAGTGATCAGGAAAAAGATCTTCAAGGGCCTGTTGAAGCGTGCTGAACTGAAAAGGGAAGTCAGCTTCAAGCAACTTTTTTGGCACAGCGGGGTGGCCTTTCAGTAAAAGGGCGTTGCCCATTTCACCAAACAACAAACGCACCACAAAAGCAGGCATGTGACAAAAAGCAGGCCGGTGAAGGGCTTTTGCCAGTTGCGTTGTAAAGCTTGCGTTCGAGACCACCTGAGGTGCCACCACATTAAAGGCACCGCGCAAAGAGGTATGTTCGACCAAAAACACAATGGCTTTCAGAACATCCTTTAAGTGAATCCATGCAAACGTTTGCGAGCCCGATCCAAGGTGGCCACCAAGGCCCAAGCGAAATAGGGGAAGTATTTTAGACAGCGCGCCCCCGCCATGGCCCAGCACCACACCAAAGCGCATCAAAGCCACACGCACGCCAAGGTTTTCGGCTTTTTTGGCGCACAGCTCCCACGCGGCGCACAATTCATGCGCAAAATCTTTGGTAGGCTTGGTGTGGTCATAAAGGCCCGAGGCGTTCAGCAAAAATGCGGGCTTTGTCTCAAGGCGTCTTAACAGCGCAATGACGTTCTCTGTTGTCTCAAGGCGGCTTTTAAAAAGAATCTCTTTGTAAGCCTTTGTCCAGCGTTTGGCAACGGTGACGCCGGCCAAGTTAATAATACCATCAATTGCTGCATCATCAGGAATGTCTTGCAACCTGTCAATCATTTTAAAGGTACGCGCCTTTTGCAGCACAGGGTCAATCGTGCGCGTGCGATGCACCAAAAGCGTTAAACGATAGCCCTTATGGTGCAAAAGCAACAGAAGGGGTTTGCCAATAAACCCCGTGCCGCCTGTGATCAACAAGTGCTTGGCCTTAGCGCTTTTTTTTGAACGTTTTGTCATAAATTCATTTTCAAGCATCTTGATCTTGTCTGCCAACAAAACAAGGGGTTAAGACAAGCAAGCGCCAACCCTTTTTTAACAAATAATTATCTATAATAGATATAATTGATATTGAAAAGGATTATTTACAATGCGTTATGTGTTTTTAAAATCTTTTGTGGCGGCTTCGTTGATGGGATGTGTAGGCGCCTGTGCGATTCAAGCCATTGTGCCCACACCACCTGATTTCCAAGAGTTTCAGCGCCTTAAAGAAGAGCACGAACATTTAAAACAAGCGCACAAGTTTTTACAAGCAGAAAACAAGCGGTTGCGCCAAGGTAGGCCCACGGCGCGAAAGGGTACGCCGTTGCCGCCACCACCGCCGCCATCAGCACAGCATTTGCTGGGTGGCCATGGGGGGATGTTACAGCGTTCCAACGCCCCAAAGAAGAAGCTAGTGCGCAAGAAAGATCCAAGGCAAATGGATGTGTCGCTTGAGACGATCAAGAAGGCGCGCCAAGAGCTTCGTAAAACAACGTCGAAGGTTTAAACAAGGGAGAGCAGGCTCATGAAAAAACTTTTAACGGTCTCAACCAGTTTATTGATTCTTTGCGCTGCGACGCCTGCGCCATCGGCCAAACAGTTGCTGGGGCCTGGCGGCACGTGGCAGCATCCAGTCGTTAAAAAGAAAACGATGGTGCGCAAGAAAAATCAAAAGCATATGGAGCCACGTCAGACAATAAAAAAAACAAAAAAGGGCCGGGCTAAAAGAAAAATGTTGGCTCGTTTAAACAAAGGGTAACAGGGATTAATCAAGGTGTGCTTGCGCTTAAGCGAATGTCACCAAGCGCCTTGGCCGAGGCAAAAATGCCTGATGAGGTAAAAATGACCATCGCAGGTGAGTCGGCGCCTAAAGTCTTGCGTGTGTGGGCGCAGTTGCACAGCGCAATGGCTGAAAAATTAAGCGCTGCCGAAGCAGAAGCGGAGAGATTACGTCTAGGACAAGCGCAGCTAGACTCACAGCACAAAGACTTGCAAGAAAGGTTTGATAGGCTGCAAAAACAGCACGCTGCTTTACAAGGCAAAGTGAAGACAGCCTCTGGCAAGTCTGAGAAGGAATAAGCCTTTTTGTCAGAAAGTTTGAGGTGGTGGAGGGAGTAGGATTCGAACCTACGTAGACATTCGTCGACAGATTTACAGTCTGTTGCCATTGACCGCTCGGCCACCCCTCCATTGAGATCTTTCTAGAATAAAACGAACAAACGCCACTGTCTAGGTGCCCCCTCAAATAATTTGTGAATGTTGTCATGACCTGAATGCCTTAAAGCGACGCGGGGACCTTTAGGCTTTCATTGCGAGGAGGAATTTATTCCGACGCGGCAATCTACCGTGTGCCTTGGCCGCCAAAGATGTTCTTTAGGTGCCTTGCCTGTGGATCGCGCGGAGCTAAGGCCTTCTTGATGACGCAAAAAGACCATCACCATGACGGGCACACTCGCTAAGTTCTCGACGACAACCAAAGAGGGGGGTTAGCCCTCCTCAGCTGGCGTTGTCTCTTCTGGCGTGGTCTCGGCTTTGGGTGGCACGGCCTCAATCACAGGAGCTGATTCTTCCTCGGTTGCGGCCGTTTGCTGTGCAGCGCGGGCGTGTTTTTTAAGGTTGTTCACCACCCAGCCTGTACCCGCCGAGATTAAGCGACCCACAATGACACTTTCTTTCAAACCAATCAGCTTATCGACTTTTCCTTTCACAGCGGCCTCGGTTAACACACGGGTGGTGTCTTGGAAAGAGGCAGCCGAGATAAACGATGACGTTTTCAATGATGCTGTTGTCATACCTTGCAGCACTGGCACCGCCTGCGCTGGCGTGCGTTTTTCAGCCAAAAGGCGTTGGTTTGTGCTTGTCAGCTCTTGCCTGTCAATTTGATCACCCGTCAAGAACAGCGTGTCGCCGGGGTTTGTGATCTCAACTTTTTGCAGCATTTGACGCACAATGATTTCAATGTGCTTGTCGCTAATCTTCACACCTTGGAAACGATAAACTTCTTGCACCTCTTTAATCAAGTGGTTTGCCAGAACTTCTACACCCAAAACACGCAAAATATCTTGTAAAACGGGGCTGCCGCCAGCGATAAAGTCACCTTTTTTGACTTTGTCGCCTTCTTGGATCAGCACGTGCTTGCCACGGGGCACAAAGTACTCACGCGCGGGCTCTTCTTTGTCTTCGGGGACCACCAAAATGGCGCGTTTTGTCTTATAGTCTTTACCAAATTCGATATGACCATCAATCTCGCTGATAATGGCGGGATCTTTCGGATGGCGCGCCTCGAAAAGCTCGGCAATACGGGGCAAACCACCGGTGATGTCACGAATTTTAGACGATTCACGTGGCAGCTGGGCTAAGATATCGCCTGCAATCACCTCGGTGCCATTGGCCACATCAATTTGTGCATCAACCGACAAGAAATAGCGGGCCTCAAGGCCGTTGGCTAACAACACCGGATTGTTGTTTTCATCACGCACCACAAGGCGAGGTCTTAAGCCGCTGCCTCGGTGGCTTTGACGCCAGTCAAGCACAATGCGCTTTGGAATACCGGTGGCTTCATCCACAACTTCTTTAAACGACACACCTTCCACAAGATCTACAAAGTGCACAAAGCCTGTTTTCTCGGTGACAACAGGCGTGTTGTAGGGATCCCACTCAGCCAGCTTCGTATCTTTTTTCACCGTGGCACCGTCTTTTACAAGAATGTGCGCACCATGGGCCAGCTCGTAAGTGGCCAGGGTTTCTTTTTTGTTCTTTAAGGTCATCTCCATTGTGCGGCCAATAAAGATGGCTTGTCCTTGCGAGTTCGTGACAAGAGACGTTTCATCAAAGCTGACAGTGCCATTTTCTGCGGCTTTAACCGATGATTCTTGTGCTGTTTTTTGCGCGGCGCCCCCTAAGTGGAAGGTACGCAAGGTCAGCTGTGTGCCGGGCTCTCCAATAGATTGTGCTGCAATAACGCCCACAGCTTCGCCCAAGTTGACGCGTTCACCGCGTGCGATATCCAGGCCATAGCACTGCGCACAAACGCCTTTTTCAAGCTTACAGGTCAGCACCGAGCGAATTTGAACCGTTTTAAGACCCAACTTCACAATGGTCGACAGCACCTCTTCATCAACCAGCGTGCCGGCTGCTAAAAGGGTTTTGCCGTTTTCATCTTTGATAGTCTCAGCCAAGGTGCGCCCAAAAACGCGCTCTTCCAATGAAGACAAGACTTCGCCGCCCTCAATAATGGCCGCAGCTTCGATGCCGTCAGAGGTGCCGCAATCTTCAGCGGCAATGATAGAGTCTTGCGCCACATCCACAAGACGGCGGGTCAGATAACCCGAGTTGGCCGTCTTAAGCGCCATGTCCGAAAGCCCCTTGCGTGAGCCGTGGGTTGAGTTGAAGTACTCAAAGGCTTTCAGGCCTTCAGAGAAGTTCGAGATAATGGGGTATTCCAAAATTTCACCCGAGTGTTTACCAATCAAACCACGCATCGCCGCCAGCTGACGCATCTGCGCAACCGAGCCACGGGCACCCGAGTGGGCCATCATGTAAATGGCATTCATATCAAGAGGATCGGTCTTTTGCGACAACTTCTTCAGCATCGCGCCCACAACCTTATCGGTACAGTTGCCCCAGGCGTCGGTCACCTTGTTGGCGCGCTCACCTTGGGTAATCAAGCCGTCAAGATATTGCTGGCGATAGGTTTTAACCATCTTCCAGGTGTCATTGACAAAGGTTGATTTTTCTTCAGGAACCACCAGGTCGTTTTTACCAAATGACACACCCGAAAGCGTAGAATATTTAAACCCAAGCGTCATCAGTTGGTCGGCAAAAGTCACCGTGGTGTCTTGTCCACAAAAGCGATACACAAGACTAATCAACTGGCTGACATCGCTTGAGGTCAGCGGTTTGTTGATCAGCGAGAAGGGGAGCTCTTTATGAGTGGGCAAAACTTGCTTCAACAAAAGGCGTCCCGGTGTGGTGGTTTCAATATGACTTTGACCTTCTCCATCATAAACACGGATGCGCACGGCTTGGTGCAGCGCCACTTTTTGATGGAAAAGGGCGTGCTCGATCTCGTGCATGTTCGCAAAAGCCACAGGCTCTTTGTCGGCCTCGGCGTCGCGCGCAAGCGTTAGATAGTAAAGCCCCAAAACCATGTCTTTGGACGGAATAATCACAGGGCTGCCGTCTGCAGGGCTTAAAATGTTGTTTGTTGACATCATCAACACGCGGGCTTCAACCTGTGCCTCAACCGAAATAGGCACGTGCACTGACATCGTGTCACCGTCAAAGTCAGCGTTAAAGGCTTTACACACCAAGGGGTGTAGCTGGATGGCTTTGCCCTCAATCAACAAAGGCTCAAACGCCTGGATACCCAAGCGGTGCAGTGTCGGTGCGCGGTTCAGCATCACGGGGTGCTCTTTCACCACCTCCTCAAGCAGGCCCCATACCTCGGGCCGTTCTTTTTCCACAAAGCGTTTGGCCGCTTTCAAAGTGGGGGCAAGACCGTATTTTTCAAGCCGGTGGTAAACAAAGGGCCTAAACAGCTCGAGCGCCATCTTTTTGGGCAAACCACACTGGTGAAGCTTCAGCTGCGGCCCAACCACAATCACCGAACGACCCGAGTAGTCAACACGTTTACCCAAAAGGTTTTGCCTAAAGCGTCCTTGTTTGCCTTTAAGGGCATCTGAAAGCGATTTTAAGGGGCGTTTGTTGGCGCCCAAAACGGGGCGACCACGACGCGAGTTATCAAACAGAGCATCGGCCACTTCTTGCAGCATGCGCTCTTCGTTGCGAATGATGATTTGCGGCGCTTTCAGCTCGTAAAGACGTTTTAAGCGGTTATTACGGTTAATCAGACGCCTGTAAAGATCGTTCAGGTCGGCTGTCGCAAAACGGCCACCATCAAGGGGCACCAAAGGACGCAGCTCGGGCGGAATCACAGGGATCACATCCAAAACCATCCATTCAGGACGTGTGTTCGACGCTAAAAAGGCACTGACAAGCTTAAGGCGTTTGACCACCTTTTTACGGCGCACCTCAGACGTTAAGTCTCTCAGCTCTTCGGTCAGCTCTTCTTTTTGCTTTTTAAGGTCAATTTGTGACAAAAGCTTTTTCAAAGCCAAAGCACCGGTGACGGCCTCAAATTGTCCTTCACCATAGGTGTCTTGGGCGTCTACAAATTCTTCTTCCGACAAAATTTGACGCTCTTGCAAAGAGGTAAGACCTGGGTCAACCACAATGTAAGATTCGTAATAAAGAATGCGGTCCAGCTCTTTTGTCGACAGCTCAAGCAGGGTGCCGATGCGGCTGGGCAATGATTTTGTGAACCAAATGTGCGCAACAGGCGAGGCCAGCTCGATGTGGCCCATACGTTCGCGACGCACCTTGGAAAGGGTGACTTCAACGCCGCACTTTTCACACACGATGCCCTTAAACTTAATGCGCTTGTACTTACCGCAGCCGCATTCATAGTCTTTAACGGGCCCAAAAATGCGCATGCAGAAAAGGCCATCTTTTTCAGGCTTAAAGGTGCGATAGTTAATGGTTTCAGGACGCTTAACTTCCCCAAAAGACCACGAGCGAATTTGCTCGGGTGGCGCAATCGAAATGCGCAACGCATCAAAGTCAGAGGTAACGTCTTGTGCTGTAAGGCGTGGGGCTCTTTTTGCTTGTGTCATTGAAAGTGTTTACCCTTTTAAGTTACGCGTTTGACAGGTCTTCGTCGTCTGACGGAGTTTCTTCTAAAGCGTTTTGATTCAAAAATTCCACATTAAGTCCTAAAGCGCGCAGCTCTTTGACCAACACATTAAACGAGGCAGGCACGCCGCTTTGGAAGCGGTTGTCACCCCTTATGATCGATTCATAAGCACTGGTGCGGCCCTCGGTATCGTCTGACTTGATGGTTAGCATTTCGCGTAATGCATGCGCAGCACCATAGCCTTGCAGCGCCCACACCTCCATTTCACCCAAGCGTTGGCCACCAAACGGGGCGTTACCGCCCAAGGGTTGTTGGGTGATCAAACTATAGGGACCCACCGAGCGTGCGTGGATTTTTTCGTCAACCAAGTGGTGCAGTTTAATCATGTACATCACACCCACAGTCACCTTGCGATCAAACGGTAAGCCCGTGCGACCGTCATAAAGCGTCACCTGACCTGATGTATCAAGATCGGCATCTTTCAGTGCATGGTTGATTTCTGTTGCTTTAGCGCCCTCAAAAACCGGGGCCTTCATCGGCAGGCCTTTAGAAAGGCCCATGGTCCAAGACAATGTCTCTTCCTCTGACAGGTCTTCGATCACCTTGCGTACTTTTTTGTTGTCCGATGCCTTCTTGTACAAATCACCCAAAAAGGCCTTCATGTCCTTAAGATCAGGGGTTTCTTTCTGCGAAAGGCTTTCAAGATAACGCCGCACTTTTTTACCAAGGCCCTTGGCTGCCCAGCCCAAATGGGTTTCAAGCACTTGTCCCACGTTCATGCGCGAGGGCACACCTAAAGGGTTCAGCACCATGTCAACGGGCGTGCCGTCAGCCAGGTGAGGCATGTCTTCAACGGGCAAAATGCGCGAGACCACACCTTTGTTACCGTGACGCCCAGCCATTTTGTCACCTGTTTGCAGTTTGCGCTTAATGGCCACAAAAACGCGCACAGTTTTCAAAACGCCCGAGGGCAAATCGTCGCCGCGGCACAAACGCTCGATGCGCTTTTCAAACAATTGGTCCACATCAGTGAGGCGACCTTTAAGCTGCGTTACCATATCTTTAAGCTGCGTTGTGATTTTGGTGTCTGAAACCGACACCTTTTCAAGCGACTGAAAGGTCAGGGGGGCCAAAAGCTCTTTTGTGAGCTCGGTGCCTTTTTCCAGTTTGCCCAATGCGGCTTTCAATTTGCAGCCTTCAAGCAGAGTTTTGATGCGCCTTGCCACGCCGCGCTCTAAAATTTCTTTTTCAAGATCACGCTCGCGTGTTAACTTTTGTACCTCTTGGCGTTCAATGGCGACCGAGCGCTCATCTTTTTCAAGCCCACGCCGCGAGAACACACGCACGTCAATGACAGTGCCTCTGACCCCTGGTGGCAGTTTCAAAGAGGTGTCGCGCATGTCAACGGCTTTTTCACCAAAGATGGCGCGCAGCAGTTTTTCTTCCGACGTCATAGGATTGTCACCCTTGGGCGTGACTTTACCCACCAAGATGTCGCCTGCTTTAACCTCGGCGCCTGTGTACACAATGCCCGATTCGTCAAGGCGCCTTAGTTGCTCTTCGCTAACGCCGGGGATGTCACGGGTGATTTCCTCGCTGCCCAGTTTGGTGTCTCGGGCCGAAATTTCAAACTCATCAATGTGAACCGAGGTATAGGCGTCGTCTTGCACCAAACGTTCCGAAACGATGATCGAGTCCTCAAAGCCATAACCGTGCCACAACATAAAGGCAACGGTCACGTTGTGCCCTAAAGCCAGCTCGCCCCGATCGGTGGCAGGACCATCGGCAATAATCTGACCCTCTTCCACGCGGTCACCCACGGCCACCAACGGCCGTTGGTTAAAGCACGTACCGTGGTTGGTTTTTTGAAACTTCAAAAACGGATAAATGGTCACGTTCGACGGTGTTTTGCCTTCAGCCTCTGACGCTGCGTCGGCGTCTTTTGTGGCCTTGGCTTGAGCCGCTTCCATGTCTTTTGGGTCCGAGACCACCACAACGCGTGCCGCATCCACATAGCTGACCACACCGGCCTGCTTGGCCACAACGGTGCTGCCCGAATCGCGCGCCACAACGCTTTCAAGGCCTGTGCCCACCAGCGGCGCCTGTGGCAAAAGAAGAGGAACAGCTTGGCGTTGCATGTTGGCGCCCATCAAGGCACGGCTGGCATCGTCGTTTTCAACAAAGGGAATTAAGGATGCGGCCACCGATAAAATTTGCTTGGGCGAGATGTCAATAAAGTCGACCTCAGCAGGTTCGACCAAAACGTATTCGCCTTCTTTACGGCAGCTGACCATTTCATCTGTGAAAAGGTCTTTCTCATCCAACGGCGCGTTGCCTTGGGCAATATAGTAGTTGCCTTCATCAATGGCAGAAAGATAAACAACCTCGTCTGTGACACGGCCATCTTGAACGCGCACATAGGGTGTTTCCATAAAGCCATAGCGATTAACGCGTGCATAGCACGCCATCGAGTTAATCAGACCAATGCTTTGACCTTCAGGTGTTTCCACGGGGCATACGCGGCCATAGTGTGTGGGGTGCACGTCGCGCACCTCGATGCTGGCGCGGTCTTTAGCCAGGCCGCCGGGGCCCAAAGCCGAAAGACGCCTTTTGTGTGTCAGCTCAGAAAGCGGGTTGGTTTGGTCCATAAATTGAGACAGCTGCGAGCTGCCAAAAAAATCACGCAACACAGCGGTCAGCGGTTTGGCATTCAAGACAGCCTGCGGCATCAACTCGTCTTTTTCAACGTTGCTCATGCGCTCTTTGATCGAACGCTCAAGGCGCAAAAGACCTGCTTGATATTGCCCTGCAAGCATTTCGCCTACAGCTCGTACGCGCCTGTTGGCAAGGCTGTCAATGTCGTCAACCGAGCCCTTGCTATCGCGCAGATCAAGCATAACGCGGATGATGCTCAAAAGGTCTTCGCGGGTTAAAACGCATTTGTCTTCCGACATCTTAGTTTTAAGGCGTGCGCTTGTTTTCATGCGACCAACGGGCGACAGGTCATAGCGGTCGGGGTCAAAGAACGAGCCATAAAACAAATCTGACGCGGCCTCAAAAGTAGGGGGGTCGCCCGGCCTGAGCAAGCGATAAATGTCAAAAAGCGCTTCTTGACGGCTGTTGTGACGATCGGCCGCCAGGGTGTCTCTTAAATAGCTGCCCGTTGTAATGTGATCAATTTGCAAAACAGAAACCGAGGTGACGCCATCTTTCACCAACTTCTCGTACAGCTCGTCAGTGATGGTATCGCCGGCTTCGGCATAGACTTCGCCTGTTTTAGGATTCACGCAGTCTTGGGCCAGATAACGGTCGATAAAATCTTCAAGCGTTGTTTGAACGCGCTTTGTTTGGGCAAGCGTTTTCAAAACAGCTTTGGTGATTTTTTTGCCTTTCTCAAGCAAAACCTTGCCACTGTCGGCATCAACCAAAGGCTTTGTCAACTTGTGGCCACGCCACATGCTGGGAACAAAATCCATTGCTAGCTGGCCATCTTTGCCGCCCAAATGGTAAGAATAGGTTTCATAGAAGGTGGTTAAAATTTCTTCACGCGACATGCCTTCGGGCGTAAAGTAATCATCTTTCTTCGATTCGGTCGGCAAGGCCATCAAAAGGGTCGAGGCCAAAAACTTGCGTTTGCGGTCAATGCGCATGTAAAGCAGGTCTTTGCCGTCAAATTCAACGTCAAACCATGATCCGCGTGCAGGGCGCACACTGGCCGAGAACAAAAATTTGCCCGAAACGTGGGTGCGGCCGCGGTCATGGTCAAAAAACACGCCGGGCGAGCGATGCATTTGTGACACCACAACACGCTCAACGCCGTTGATGACAAAGGTTGCTTTGTCTGTCATCAGGGGGATGTCGCCCATATAGACATTCTGTTCTTTGATATGGCGCACCGAGCGACTGTCAGAGTCGCTGTCCACATCCCAAACCACCAAACGAAAAGTCACTCTTAAAGGGGCTGCGTGTGTGGCGCCTCTAAGGCGTGCTTCGGTTGCGTCGTATTTGGGCTCTTCCAACACATAATGGCTAAATTCAAGTTGCGCTGTGCCGGCAAAATCTTTCACAGGAAAAAAATCTTCAAAGATTTCTTGCAAGCCTTGTTTTTTACGCTTGTGTGGGTCGATATTTTTCTGCAAAAAGTCATCATAAGATGTTTTTTGAAGATCAATGAGGTTGGGAAGCGGCGCGGTTTCTTTAGCGCGCGCAAAATTAAAACGGGGCAACGTGTACGAAGACGGTGATGTCATGTGTTTCCTTTGTCCAAAGACTCAAAACGAACCTCTCGAGTGTGCCTCGGAAGCGTTCGAAAAAAACTGCAGCCTAGCCTTAAGGGCTATCCCTACTTTTCTACCGAAAAACCACACGCTTTGCAACCGCGTGCGTCAATAAAAAAATTTAACCTTCTGCGGCTTTTTGTTTTTTTTTAACTTTTATTTAAAAATGACATAAAATAATTAATAGACAGGTCCTTTGTCAGTGACCATTTTTGGTGCGTCAAATTCAAGGAAAGCCCTTGCTCACCAACATTTTGAAAGTCGCAAAAAGCTGCCAGAGCTTTCAACTCTTGTGGCGTTAAAAAGGCAGACCATTGATGCGTTCCTTTGGGAATCCACCCCACCATTTCGGCTCCCAGCACAACCGTTAGATAAGATTTCAAGGTGCGATTCGGTGTTGAAAGGGCAAAAAGCCCCCCCGGTTTTAAAAGGCGTTTGACATCTTCAAAAAAAGCAAGGGGGGCGGTGTTATGCTCGATCACCTCAAAGGCAATGACCGCATCAAAGGCGCTTTGGTTCGCTTTGTGTGATGCAAAGGTTTTAAGATCGGTGTGCTGATACGTGATGTCAAGCGCTTCAAAGGCCTTTTCGCGCCGCAGGTGTGCATGCTGCTGTGCGGCGTCAATGGCCTCTTGCGTTGTATCAATGCCAACAACGTGGGCACCTTTTAATGCCAAGGGCTCGCACACAAGGCCGCCGCCGCATCCAATGTCCAGAATGCGCAATCCTTTCAGTGATTTAGGCAAATGTTGTGCAGGTTTGGCTGATTTTTTGTTTGGTGTTACTGCATTATGCGTCGATTTGGCAAGCCCTGCGTGGCAAAGCATTGAAAGTAACCAAAAAAGGCGAATAGGGGTGATGCGATGCAAAAGACGGTAGGGGCCGTTTTCATCCCAAAAGGCGCCGGCTGTTGCTTTAAAAGCGCTTTCGCCAATCATTTTTTCTGGCGATGTTGCGGCGGTTTTACAGCGCATAAAAGGCTTGCCCTTCGTGTGTTCTTTCGCCATGCTAGCTTAAAGTTTTAAAAAAACAACAGATTTGCGCGCGATGTGCCGCAAGCTTTTTTTGAAAAGAGCTGTTGTTCTGGGTCTTCGGGGGTAAGCCGTTAAACCTATGGCTGTGATTGTTCAAAAGTTTGGTGGTACGTCTTTAGAGGGGCTTGAGGCGATTCAACGCGCCGCCGGGCGCGCCCTGTGTGAAAGGCAACGTGGACATCAGGTGATTGTGGTCACGTCTGCCATGGCGCTTGCAACCGATCAACTGTGCAAGCTGGCGGCGCCTTGCCAGCAAACGGGCACGGCAGAGCACGACGTGCTGCTTGCCTCGGGCGAGCAGGTAACGGCCAGTTTAATGGCGCTTTGTTTGCAGCAGCAGGGTGTAAAAAGCCGCTCATTTTTATCGTGGCAGTTGCCTGTTGTGACAGATACAGCGCATGGCCAGGCTGCCATTCAGCACATTGATACCGCGCCTTTAAAAAGTATGATGGATGAAGGCGGCATCGCCGTTGTGGCCGGCTTTCAAGGGATAACGTCAGACGGACGGCTGTCAACACTGGGACGCGGCGGATCAGATATTACGGCCCTGGCTCTTGCGGCTTTTTTGAAAAAAAATGAGGGGCTGCAAGATGTGTCGTGCCATATTTACACCGACGTACAGGGTGTCTTTGTGGCTGATCCGCGTTTGGTGCCGCACGCCAAAAAGCTTGATGTCATTGATTACGACACCATGTATCACATGGCCGAAAAAGGGGCGCACGTTCTGCATCCCAAATCCATTTTGTACGCCAAGGCGCACCATATTCCTTTGCTGGTGCGCTCAAGCTTTGCAGACCCCGAGCCTGCCAACAATGTGGCGCCCATGGCGTCTAACCCAGAAGCGGGGCAGGGCACATGGCTGAAACAGGCGGCCCCTCTTGAGGAGGCGCCCTTTTTAATGGCAGCCACAAAGGGATGGTGTGTGTTTCAAGATCTGCCAGCTTCAACGCCGTTTGAGCATTTTATGCAGCAACTTGCCGCAAAGCACCCGCATGCGTGTGTTAAAATGCATGCGTTAAGCCATCAGGCGAAACCTATTTTGGCCCTTCAGGCTGACCTTTTAAGGGCCTATCACACAACTCTTAGCTCTTTTCTGACAGAGGTGCCATTTGAAGACTGTGCGTTGCTATCATTGCAAAGCCAAGACCCTGAAGCATTTACGCTTAACGACACCTTGGCCCAGTTACAAGAAAAACTGCTGCAGCAAGCTGTGGCACAAGGGTTTGAAGACACGTTATGGAGCGCACACCAAAAGGGTGAGTGGTGCGTGTGCATGCCCCAGAAAGTGCTGCCGCTCTCGATGCGCCTTGTGCATGATGTGTGTTATGCGCCCCATGTGTTTAAGCAAGCCAAAGAGAAAATCTAACCTTTCAAGTAGCTTCCTTATAATAACGCTTTAGACCGTCATCGCAGAAGCGCCAGCCCTGCGCGATCCACAGGCCGACGCTTCAAGGGCAACGCTATGCAAGCGGAATGTTGTGCTCAACGCAGAGTTGACTCAACGCTTTGCGGCGGCTTTCCCATTTGGTCAGTTTTGCTTCAAGGTGCGTGTGAAGACGTGGCACGTTATAGTAATAACAGGGGTTGATCATATCGATGCCCCGCAGTTTGTTTTCGACAGTGCTCACAGTGTCGCCATTGCGGTTTTCCTGAACGTTTTTGCGCATTGCATCTCTGCAAATTTTCAGCGCGTTATGAGAAGCCTTTTCTGTCTCCAGTAACATGCTGTCCACCGGGTTTGTTAAAAGCGTGCTGTGTGCGTCTTTAAGGTCACGATAAAAAGCTTCTTTGGCTTTTGCATGATCATAGGCCGTTTTAAAGGCATCGATGTCGTTGTCAAAAAAACCTTTGAACAGATTGCGTGTAAAAAAGAAAATCGGGCGATCTTGGTGAGGCAAACTTTCATGAGCTTCAATGTTCCAGACTTCTGCTTGTTGTTTAATTTGTGCATGAAAGGCCTCGGCGCAGACCATAAAATGCGCGTCAACTTCTGAGACTGGAGTATCGTTTTCAGGCAGGTCAAAGTGAAGAATTTTATCAAGACGCATGTTGGCGCGGGGCCTGTTGTAAAGCCTTTCCGCATAGTCTTCAAACTTTTTGGCCAAGACGTGTTGACCTTTGCGTTTAAGGTGACCCGCCAGTGCATCACAACTCACGAAAAGTGCCGGTGAAATCTGCACGATCTCTTCTTTGAGTTTTGCTTCAAGCGCTGTGATTTGTGCTTCATTTTCTGATTGTGCGGCCGCTATTGGCGCTGCAACAGCGTCGGCATTGTCAGCTTGTGCATCAGCTGCGTTGGCCGGAACCTCAGCCTCTTCGGTGATTTGGGCGTCTGGTTTTTTCGTGATGCAGGCCATATAAAACTGTGAACCCTCAAGAATGTGTTCTAACTTGGGCGTGATGGCCACACCGTTTTGTGCAAAAATGGCAAACGCTGCCACAAAACAAGCTGCTTTTTTCTTCATTGTTACCCTCTGGTCTTTTGATAAAACTATGTCAACTTATTGTTTTTGTTAGTTTTTGTCAATAATGGGTTGTTTAAAAAGAAAAGATCATTTTGTTTTTTGCAAACGCTGCGTGTTGTGCGGTCGCCATTGGCCACAAGGGGCAAACACCATTGGCACAATGTGCAGGGTGTTTTGTGCCGAGGTAATCTCAAGCGTCAGCGTGCGGCTTTGGGTTTGGTCAAACGATAAACCTTCAAGTGACAGCTTTTCATCGCCCTTCAGCTGCAGATCTTCATAAGACATGGGATAGCACCAGTGCAGCGGCAAAATGTCGCAAAACAAAAGTGCGCGGTGCACAAGTGGTGTAAAACTTTTGGCGATGACAGCACGCACGTTTAAAAGGCGCAAGGCCGAGGCCAGCCACACCGCATCAATGCCGCGGCCATAATGGGCGTTGCCAATCAAAAAAAAGGGGGCTTGCTCTGCAAACAGCTGTTCAAGCGCGCCGGCCTGGGTGGGCACATATTTCAGCAACGCGCGGCGCGTGATCGATCGTAAAATCGTGGGATTGCCCAAATAAAACGAAATGGGGGCTTGGGGTTTAAACGTTTCTTTTAAATCTTGATCAAGAGACTGCGTTTCTTCCGCTGCCGCCTCTTTATTGCTTTTTTTACCAGAAAGCAACGCGTTGTCGTCCAGCGATAACAGGTGGGTGCCAATTTGGTGGTCTCTTAAAACGGGCACAAAGGACGCGTGCGTAATCGATGAGGTAGGCACATCGGGCAAGGGCCAGGGTGACCAGGCGTGGTGCAAAAGGGGGTGTGTATGATCAGCCTTAAGGCTGGGGCTTTTCTGTTGTAACGTTTGGTTAAAAGCTTTGTTGAGTAAAGCATGCAAAGCTTTCTCTTCTGCCTCTTTGGGCCACAGATCTTTGAGTGTTAAATGGGACGCAATGTCAGGAATGCCGCTTTTATGCAAGGTGCCCGATAAGCCCGAGGCCAAAGCAAAAGGGGAAGACAGCAAAAAGGTGTCTTGGTTTTGGGTTAAAACGCTTGAGCCTTGAGAAGATTGTTGGTGCGCGGTTTGCGTGATCTGAAGCGCCTTAAAATCTTTTTCAAAGTGCTTGAAAAAAAGGTCCGTTGATGGATCTGCGGCCGGCAAGCTAAAGGTGGCTGGTGTTTTAAGGGTTAGTTTTTTTTGGACAGCGTTTTTCACCATCATGGCAGCTTTGATAAAATCGGGGCTTTCATTCAAAAAACCTAACGGCGCTAGGTGCAGTTGTGTTGCGGGTGTGTTTTCTTTTGAAAAGGTGCCGCAAGGCGGTTTATAAGGCGCGCTAAAAAAGAAAGGCGTTGGGTTGTGTGATGTGTTTTCAGAGGGGGCGTTTTTAAGATTGCGCCCAATGGGCAATTGATCAAGGTTGATTTCTAACACGTCATCATACATTGCAAAATCATGGCTTGCCTCTTTTGTGTCGTGCCAAAGGCCAAGTTCTACTGCCTGTTGTTGCAAGTCTTTTTGAAAAGAGGCCGCCACAAAAGGGGTCGCAAAAAAATCGAGGGTGCGATGATCCATGGGCCACACAAGGCTTGCAGCCTCCATGTAAGATAAAAAGCGGTTGATCTCAAGACGGGTGTGCGGGCTAAGGTGTGCTGTGCCGGGGCCAAAAAATTCAAGGGCCTTAAAGGAGATGTTTCTTTGTGCGAGCCAGTCTAAAATAAAAAGGGCGATTTCAACGCCACCTAAAAAGGGAGATGGCGTGCCTTTGAGGTAAATGCCAAAAACCGGGGGCACCTCGTACAAAAGAGGTTTTCCTGCAAGAACAGATCGCATCTCCTCAACCGAGATTTGAAGACCCAAAAATCCCAAAACACCCCAGTTAAACGCGCTGGTGTTGGTGCTCATAAAAAGGGGGGTGATATGCTGTGCTGGTTTATGCGCTTTTTGAGGCAAGGCTTTCGTGGGGGAGGCCCTTTTTGGCGTGTCAATATGAGACAACATATGAAAGGGGTGCTGGTATAAATGGACAAGAGGGTCTTGTGCGCTTTGCGTGAGGGCATGATAAAGCTGTCCCTCGGTGGTCTTTAAAAAACTTTCTTGCGTTTTTTTTTGGCTCTCAGAATGCTTTCTTCAGAGAGAACTGACGTTAATACCCAAGGGACAGGACGGGGATTTATCAAGGTCAAAAGTATCACCAAGAACTTTTGATTTTTGAGCGAAGAGAGATTGCGCCAGAAAAGCTGGTGCGGTCACAGCATTGATCCAGGCGATATCGGCCTTAAGAGGGCAAAAGGTATTGGGCTCACGGTGCCAAATACATTGCGCGGCTTCTTTTTGTTTGTTTTGCGCAAGATGCAGCGCAAGCAGGCGATGGGTGCGCGACAGGGTTTTAAGGGGGGCGACCTTACCTGTCATCGCAAATCTCTTGCGGGGGTGTGTTAAGCATTTTTTGATCTGTTCTGTTTAAAAAGACTGTGATGCGCTTGTGGTGTTAACGTATTTTTGTTTTCACAAAAAAGTCTTAACACGTTCAAAGGCGGATGAGGCGCTTTTTGGTGGCGCGGGCAAAACCTTTGTCTGTCTTGTGAAAAAAGCCTCTTGGTTTCGCTTTGTTGTGTTTTGAAAAAAAGTGATTTTTGGGTATACTGAGCGTTTGAGACTCCTTCAAGAAAGCCCCCTTCATGCAACCGTTGTCGCCCACTGAAGTCAAGCGTTGTCATGTGCTGGTTGTGGATGATGATGCAAAGCTGCGGACGCTGCTGTCGTCCTTTTTGCAAAAAAAGGGCTTTTTGGTGTCAACGGCGCAGAACATTCAAGAGACCGAGGCAGCACTGTCGTTGTTTCGTTTTCAGATCATCTTGCTTGATGTCATGCTGCCCAAAGAGACCGGGCTTGCGTTTGTAAGGCGATTTCACAAACAACTGCCACCCGTGATTTTTTTAACAGCCTGTGGCGCGCGCGAAGATCGCCTGTCGGGCTTATCGCTTGGCGCGCATGATTATATTACCAAGCCTTTTGAGCCCGAAGAGCTTTTTTTGCGGATGCGCTCTGTTTTGCGCCATTATCCCTTAGAGAGAAAAGAGGCCTGTCTTGCAGGCTGGACCTTTTTAGAGGCACCTGGCCTTTTGACCAAAGAAGGGCACGCACCGAAAAAGTTGACGGCAAAAGAGACAAAACTGCTGGCGTTTTTGCTAGCACACCAAGGCAAAACGCTTTCGCGCGATGCCATTGCCAAAGCGTTATCTGATCGTTTGAATCCCAGGTCGGTGGACGTGCTGGTGGCCCGTTTGCGCACTAAAATTGAACGCATGACAAAAGTCCCCTTGATGCTTCAATCGGTCCGCGGCGTTGGTTATGTGATGCAAAAGGCGGTCTAAATGTTACGTACGCATACTGCCACTTTTGTAGATTTTTGGGGTTTGTCTTACGGGGGGCAGCAGGATGCCTGAGGAAATCAAAGAAGCTGTTCCAAGCAAGCGCTCGTGGGCGTTGCGCCAACTGTTTCCGCGCAGCTTTTTGGGCCGTTCGCTTTTGATTGTGATGGTGCCCATGCTGTTGGTGCAACTGGTTTCAAGTTACATTTTTTTTGAGCGTCACTGGGAGCACATCACGCGCTTTCTCAGCCAAAGCACGGCCCATCGCCTGAAAAGCGGCATGGCTCTCTTTGAAACCCTGCCGCTGCCCAAAGAAGAAAAACTGCGTTTTGTCAAAAAACATGTGGGTATGCGCGTTGCGTGCGTTTCAAAAATGCCTCAGTTGCCCAAGGGCCATCACCTTTTTCAGTCACGTTTTGAGCGCGCCCTCAATCGCGTACTCAAAGGCCCCTATGCTTTGCTGATGAAAGAAGACTGGACCTTTGTGTGGAAAAAAATTGGCCCCGATATCTTGTGCTTTTCGTTTCCTACCAAGTGGGTTTTAACCCGTACCAGCTTGATATGGTTTTTGTGGTCTTTGGGCTCGTCGCTTTTGTTTGCTGTTTTGGCGGCCTTGTTCTTGTATCAACAAATCGCCCCTTTGCGCTCTTTGGCTGTGATGGCGCGCTCTTTTGCCCGTGGCGACAAAGCCCGTTTTTACAAGCCACGGGGCGCCCTTGAAATTCGTGCAGTTGGCGAAACGCTGGCGCGTGTTTTTCGGCAGTTGCATGCGAAAAACAAAGCACAACGGGATATGCTCATGGGGGTGTCGCATGATATGCAAACGCCCTTGACACGTATGAAGTTGCAGCTTTCTTTGATGGACCCCAAACAAGAGGGTGTTGAGCCGCTCCTTGAGGATGTGGCGCAAATGGCGCAAATGGTCAAAAGTTATATTGCCTTTATACAAGAGGGGCGCCTGTCTGAACCCAAGCGCTTTGTGCCGCTGCGCACATTGTTTCGTGTCTTAAAAATGTTGGATGCCAAGCGCTCAAAAGAGGTAGCGCTGGATGTGCCGCGCAACTTTTTTGTTTTATTAGACGAGGAAGCGCTTGAAAGGTGTCTTCAAAACCTGCTTCATAATGCGTTGTGTTATGCCAAAACAAAAATTCGTGTGGCCATTCATCAAGAAAAAACGTTGTTTCACGTTTGTATCGAAGATGATGGTGAAGGGGTGGCGACCCAAGATTTGAAGCGTATTTTTCAGCCGTTTGTTCGTTTAAGCACCGAAAGACAGCTGCAACCACATCTTGTTACTGGTCAAACCGGTCTTGGCTTATCAATTGTGCAGAGCCTTGCGCAGCAAATGGGTGGCCGTGTTGATGCAAAAGCGTCACCACTGGGCGGTTTGCGCGTTCTGTTGACGCTACCTTATACATCGCCACAACAGCGCGAGGCCGCCTGAGCTTTTTTAGGCCACCTGGGCTTAGCATTGATGCGGGAAATTTGCTAGACTGGCGCTAAATCTTCGTGCGCTCTTTGTTGTATGCATCAGCCTCCACAAAAAACAGCACCTCAAACAGACGCGCCAGCACTTGTGTGCGTGGGCGCTATTTTAGGCCCTCATGGCCTAAAAGGCCTTTTGAGCGTGCACAGCTATAGGCAAGACCCCTTGGCGCTTTTTTCTTGTGGACCCCTGTTGGCGCAAGATGGCCAGCCACTGCTTTGCTTTGATCCAGATGACAAGCCGACCTCTAAAGGCATCATCAAGGGGTATCCTTGCTTTTTGGTGCGTCCACAAGGTTGTACAACACGCACCGAGGCCGAAGCTTTTGGTAAACAGAAACTTTATATGAAACGATCCGCTTTACCAGCATCAGATGCGGCGCTGTATTATCACTGTGATTTAAAAGGCCTGTGGGCTTTGAGCGAGGAAGGGCAGGTGATTGGTCGCGTTCAGGGGGTGCAAAATTTTAACGCTGGCGACCTTTTAGATATTCAGCTTTTTGCGAAACCGCTGACCTTAGACAAAGCGCAAGAAAATGGGGCGAGCGGACAAGCGCTTGGGCGCAGTCTTTTTGTGCGCTTTCACAAAGATTGCGTGTCTAAAGTTGATTTAGACAAAGGAACGGTGACGCTGTTTAAACAAGCCCTTCAGGATGTGACTGTTTAAGTGTAAGCGCAAGCAGCTGCCGGTGCATTAAGGGACGCAAAGGCGCTGCCCTTGCGACAAAAGTCTTGCAACATAAGCTTTAAGGTGATCTGTTATGACAATGGGCGTTTTGTTATCGTCTCAAAAGGTGCTGATGCGTCAACCTTTTGTCAACGATCACCTCCCAAGATACAAAAACGATAAAACTGGGGCAAAGGACTTATCATCATGAAAGGCAAGCAAGACGGATTAAAAGGGAAAATGAGCGAACAGCGGATGCGCTTTTTTAAAGATCTGCTGCACTGTTTGTTGCTAAATGGCCTGCTGCTGGGCTGGTGGTTTTTAGGGCACAAGTGGTCAACCTGGCCGCTTTGGGTTTTGTGTGGCACGGCTTTGGCGTTTGTGGTGCGCGCGGCCTCAGAGGGGCTGTTTTTGCCGGCAACACGGGTGCAAAGTTGGCTCTCTAAGACGCTTGGCGCGTTTGAAGAAAGGCAAATTCAGAATCTTGAGCGTTTGTTTGTGCGCTATGTGTCTACAGCAAAGAAACGCTCGTCTTCTGAAAGCACAGAAGAGGTAAAAGAGGAGCTCAAGGCACCCGTCAAGCAGGCTAAAAAGTCCGTTGCGAAAAAAAAGACAACATCAAAAACGTCTCTCAAAAAACGCTAACGCTTTTTGAGAGTGTTTGCCACCTAGTCCTTTGAAAATAAAGGGGTTAGGTCAAGGCTTTGTTAATCAATCAATCGTAAAAAAAAGACCAAAGACCCCGTTTGTTTACGTTTTTAGCATCAAAGGTGTCGATCGGGGCATACTTTTTTAAAAGAGTGTTTTAGACTGCAAGGTAGCTATAATGATTGATTCTGTGTTGTGATGACGTCTTCTTTCAAAAAACCGCGCAACAAACCGGCGCGTCCTTACTTTTCATCGGGGCCTGTAGCCAAGTTTAAAGGCTGGGATGCCGCGCGCCTTACAACGCCGCTTTTAGGGCGATCGCACAGATCGGGGCCCGCTAAAGCGTGTATTCAAGATATGCTGGCACGCATACGCACACTGCTTCGGTTGCCGCAAGACTATGAAATAGCGCTTGTTCCGGGATCAGCAACAGGTGCGATGAGCGCCGCCATGTGGAATTTTTTGGGCTTATCAGGTGTTGATGTGTGGGCCTTTGATGTTTTTGGTGCCCGCTGGGCCGAGGACATTCGTTATGCACTGAAGCTTGGCAATGCCCGTTTTTTTGAAACGCCCATGGGCGTGATTCCACCGCTTGAAAAGGCTGATTTTAACCGTGATCAAGTTTTTGTCTGGAACGGCACCACATCAGGCCTTTGGCTGCAAAACCAAAACTGGATCCCTTCAAAGCGCAGCGGCCTTACACTGTGTGATGCCACGTCAGCGGTGCTGTGCTGTGATTTGCCCTGGAGCCTTTTTGATGTTACGGCCTTTTCTTTTCAAAAAGGGTTTGGTGGCGAAGCGGGTTTGGGTGTTTTAGTGCTAAGCCCCAAAGCGCTTGAGCATTTGCGCACGTATGTGCCCTCGTGGCCCATTCCGCGCGCATTGCGTTTAACGCAAAAAGGACGTTTGAATGAGGGGTTGATTTTTAAAGGCGAAACCCTTAACACCTTGTCGCTTTTAACGCTGCAAGATGTGTGTTTATCGCTTGATTGGATTGATAAAGAAGGGGGGCTTCAAGGGATTTTAAAGCGCGTTGCACGCAATACGCAGGCATTAAACGACGCCTTGGCGTTGACACCACTTTTTGATTTTGTGGTCGAGGCCCCTGCCTGGCGCAGTCAAAGTTCGGTGTGTTTGACCGTAAAAGATGAGTCTTTTATTGCGCTTTCAACACAACAAAAATGGACTGTTTTAAGACAAACAGCACAGCTTCTTGAAAAAGAGCAGGTGGCTTTTGACATTTTAGGACATGGCGTGGCACCACCGTGTTTTAGATTGTGGACGGGGCCCACCGTTGAGGCCGATGATGTGGCATGCGTGATGCCGTGGCTGGCGTGGGCCTTTGAAAGCGTTTTGGCGACTGAAGTCAAAAGGCTGAAAGCGTCTGTTCGGGAAGACGCAAAAACAGAAGATATAGATTTTAAAGAAAATCTGCCGTATAACAAAAAAGACGATAGAAGAAAAGGACGCAAACATGTTTTTTAGGCTGCTGGGCTGTTTGTCGACAGATATGTCGATTGATCTTGGAACGGCGAACACCCTGGTGTATGCCAAGGGCAAGGGCATTGTGTTGAACGAGCCGTCTGTTGTGGCCACAGATGTGTCGAAGGGCAAGCGTCAGGTGCTGGCTGTGGGTGAAGAGGCCAAACTGATGGTCGGCCGAACACCGGGCAACATTCAGGCGATTCGACCTTTGCGCGATGGTGTGATTGCCGATTTTGAAGTCGCTGAAGAAATGATCAAGTACTTCATTCAAAAGGTCAATAGCAAATTTGCCAGTCCTCAGGTGGTTGTTTGCGTGCCTTCAGGTTCAACGGCTGTTGAAAGACGCGCCATTCAAGACTCAGCCGAAAGCGCCGGCGCAAGGCAGGTCTTTTTGATTGAAGAGCCCATGGCGGCGGCTATTGGTGCAGGCTTGCCCGTGACCGAGCCCACAGGTTCAATGGTTGTGGACATTGGTGGTGGGACCACCGAGGTGGCTGTGATTTCATTGGGTGGTATTGTGTATGCGCAGTCGGTGCGCGTGGGCGGCGACAAAATGGACGACGCGATCATTGCCTATATCAAAAAGAACAACAACCTTTTGATTGGTGAAGCCAGTGCTGAGCGTATTAAAAAAGAGATCGGCTCTGCGGTGATGACCGAAAATGGCTCGGGCCGTTCGCTGAACATCAAAGGTCGTGACTTGATGAATGGCGTGCCCAAAGAGATCACCATTTCTGAGTTGCAGATTGTTGAAAGTTTGTCTGATCCTATTTTGGCGATTGTTGAGGGCGTCAAACAGGCGCTTGAGAAAACGCCGCCTGAATTGTCGGCCGATATTGTTGAACGTGGTATTGTTTTAACGGGCGGGGGTGCTTTGCTGAACAACCTAGACGTTGTGCTGAAAAAAACCACAGGCTTGCCGGTCAGTATTGCCGAAGATCCGCTTTCATGCGTGGCGTTGGGAACGGGTAAGGCGCTTGAGCGCATGATGTCTTTAAAAAGCGTTTTGGTTGCAGCTTAAAGCGCTGACTTTTCGCAAAGATAAGTGCAAGGAGCTTTTTAAGTTTTTGTTGATAGGAATAGAGCATGAATAGAAAGACAGGCAAAAGGGCTGTTTTTGTTTGAAAGGTAAACCAAGTTCATGGCGCTTTATAACAAGTCCTACAAAAAAACAGCGGCCCGTCTTGTGGTGCGACATAAAAACCTCTCGCTTTTTACGGGGCTTTGCCTGTGTGTTGCTTTTTTGCAATGGCCGCCTGTTTTAATTTGGGTTGAATCGGCCGTTGTGGGCACTCTTGGAACCGCGCTGACTGCAAAAGACCATCTGCTAAGCTGGGTGAATCCGCATTTTTTGTACCCTGAAAAGGCGCAACTTGAAAAACTGCAAAACGATAACAGGCGTTTGCATAATCAGCTGGCGCATCTTTATATTGTGCACAAAGAAAATCGTCTTTTAAAACGGCAGCTTAACACTGTGCAGCCGTACGCAACGCAGTTTGTGACAGCGGCGGTTTTAACAGCCCCCAAACATGATCAGTGCTTTTTAATTGGGGCAGGCCAAAAGCATGGCCTTGTGAAAGGTCAGCCCGTTGTCACCGCAGGTGGTGTGTTGGGGCGTGTTGATGTGGTATCCAAAGAGACCGCGCGCGTGATGCCTTTAACGCATGTAAGATCGCGCATACCGGTGACGCACTTTACCTCTCATGTGCATGCTATTTTGGTGGGCAATGGTACGGCGCAGCCAACGTTGGTGTACCAAAAATCACCCTCTAAAGAGAGCACGCAAGGTTTTTGGGTCACCTCCAGCCACGGTGGTGTTTTTACCCAAGGCATGCCCGTTGGCTATCTTAAAGCGCAGCCATCGCACATGTTTCAAGCACAGCAAACGTTTTTAATGCTGGCGCCTTTAGATCGTGTGCATTCGGTGCAGGTGATTGTGGAAAAACGTCATGTCGATACTGCTCAGTGAGCCTTCTCACACATCTTCGCTGCGAAGAGCTTTGGTTTTTACAGCGGCCATTCTCAATGAGGCGTTGCCTTTTTTGACATTTGTGCTTGCCCTGTGGGCGCATGATTGTTTGGCCTTTTCGCTTACATCTTTTCCCGCGTTGTGTCACGGTGTTCTTTTTTATTGGGTGTTAAGGCGTCCTGATGCCTTTTCAATTGTGACATTATTTGTTGTGGGGCTTGTGTGCGATATCTTGTGGGGACGCTTTGTGGGCGTCACTTTTATCGAAACCAGCTTGCTGTTGTTTATGATGCGCTCTTATGCTGTGTTGTTGCGACACAGACCTTTTTGGATGCAGTGGCTGTTTTTTACCTTTATCACCACGGGGCTGGCGCTATGCTTTTCATTTTTGGCGCTTTGTCTTGGCGAGTCGGTTGCCTTCTTAACGGTTGTGGCAAGCTGTCTTTGGGTGGCTGTGACATATCCTTTGTTATTTGCCACACTTTCATCCCTTGGGTCTGAAGAAAGCTTTCAACTGCGATGAAAGATCCCTTTTATCATATTACGTCACGCACACTGTTACTGGGGCTTTTGCAAGTTGGATTTGTGGTGCTTCTCTGCCTGCCGCTTTACCGCTTGCAGGTGTTGCACAAAGGGCGTTATGAAACACTGTCTGAAAATAATCGCGTTGTTACCCGTCCACTTTTGGCGCAGCGCGGCCAACTTTTTGATCGGCAAGGTAAAAAGCTTGCCTTCAACAAAGCGTGTTTTCATTTGGTGGGTAGGCCGCACAACGAAAAGGCTTTTTGGCAAGCCGTTGACAACGTCAAATCAATTGTTGATCTGTCAAAATTAAATCAAAGAGCAATTCAACGAGCCATTAAAGCGCGCTCATCTCGTTTTGATTCGGTGGTGATCAAAAAGAATCTTTCGTGGGAAGAAGTGGCGGCGTTTGAATTAAAGGCCGATCGTTTTGAGGCGCTTTCGGTGATGCCAGGCTATATTCGTCTTTATCCTCTTAAAGAAAAAGCAACGCATTTTTTGGGGTATACCGCGCCACCAACTGAAGAAGAGGAAGAACGTTACCAGTTGCCGCGCACACTGCAGGTGCAAGTGGGTAAACAAGGCGTTGAAAGGCTGTTAGAGCCAGCGCTGAAGGGCCAAGAAGGTGTCGAGCTGATTGAGGTGAATGCAGCCCAAAAAAAGATGCGCCTGATTGATAACCGCTTGCCCGAGCCTGGGCAAGATGTTTACCTCTCTTTAGATGCCGATTTGCAACGCTTTGTGGCCGAGCGCATTCAGGGCGAAAAAAGCGCTGTTGTCATGGTGATGGACATTCAAACGGGCGACGTTTTGGCGCATGTTTCCCATCCTTCTTTTGATCCGCATGTATTTCGCTCGGGCATTAGCACAAAAGCATGGACTGCCTTGCGGGACAATACCTACAAACCTCTTATTGACAAAGGATTGCAGGGGCTTTACGCGCCCGGATCAACCATTAAAAGCGCCCTTATTCTTGCCGGGCTTGAGGCGGGACTTTTAACCCCTCATACCTCTTTTTACTGTGACGGCTTGATGACGGTGCGCAGGCACCCCTTTCACTGTTGGATGCACAAACATGGTGGACACGGACGCGTTAATGCCCATGAAGCCGTCATGCGTTCGTGTGATATTTTTATGTACAATTTAGGGCTGCGCCTCAAAGTTGCCCGTATGAAAAAAGTGCTGCAGACGTTGGGGTTGGGCGAGGTCACCCTTGACGGTTTTGTCGGCGCGCGCAAAGGTTTGGTGCCCGACCCTGTGTGGAAACGCACTTTTAAAGGGGGGGCTTGGACTTCGGGAGATAACGTTTTGATGTCCATTGGGCAGGGGTACATGTTGGCAACGCCGCTTGAGCTTGTAACGATGATTGCGCGTTTGGCCAGCGGTCTTAAAGTCAATCCCTCTTACCTTTATACTGAAAAAACACCTGTGTTTGAAACGTTGCCTTTTTCACAAAAAAATCTGGCTCTTGTACGCAAAGGCCTTTTTGACACGGTCAATTCTTTTAGAGGTACAGCATTTAGGTGGCGTTTGACAGATCCAGCTTTTGCAATGGCTGGCAAAACAGGTACATCGCAGGTGGCGCGTATTTCGCTTAAAGAGCGTTCTCAAGGTGTGAAAAAAAATGAAGACCGCCTGTGGGAAGCGCGTGACCATGCTTTGTTTGTAGGGTACGCGCCTTATAACAACCCACGCTATGCCATTTGTGTTGTGGTTGAACACGGGGGTTTTGGGGCCTCGCGAGCAACACCGATTGCGCGTGATGTCTTAGCCTTTGCACAAAAAATAAAATTTAACAACAATAAAAAGTAAAACTTATCTATTTTCGACTGGACGTGGCACGAAAGACTCTTTATGCTGTGAAGAAAAAGGGTGGGGGGCTGCGAAGCGCCGGTGTGTTATTGAATAACCGTTCATTTCCTTTTCAGCTTTATTTGGGTCTCATGGCCTCTTTAGGGGTTGTGGTGACAATGGCGTCTGTTCCGTCATTGCCACAAATGACAGAATATTTTGGCTGCCCCTATAGTTTGTCTGGTTGGACCGTGACCTCTGCCATGTTAGGTGCCATGGCGTGTCAATTTTTCTGGGGCCCTTTTTCAGATCACTTTGGGCGCAAAAATGCCCTTTATGTGGGGTGCGCTTTGGCCGCGGTGTCATCGTTTGTGTGCTATTTGGCACCCAGCATTGAAAGCGTTTTGGTGGGGCGCTTTTTTCAAGGTTTTTCGGCCGGTGCCGGGCTTATTGTGGTGCGGGCCCTGTGTCGTGACTTGTATGATGGTGTTTATCTGAACCGTATGATTGCGTTTGTCTTAACGGTTATTCCCTTTAGTGCCGGTGTGGCGCCTTCGCTGGGTGATGTCTTAGTGCAGTCATTTGGCTGGAATATGCCCTTTCTTTTTTTAACCATTTGCTCGCTGTTGTTACTGGGGGCAACGCCCTTTTTTCTGCGTGGGCACAAGCAGTCGCGCGTGCGGATTTCTTTTTTGACGATTTTGGCAAGCTGCCGGCTCTTTTTGCAAGACCCTATCACCATGTGGCTTTCTTTTGTAAGTGCCATGATTTATATGTGCTTTTTTATTTTTATTCCGTCATCGCCGTGGATCTTTTATCAGTTTTTTGATCTGCAGGCGCTGGATCTTTCTATTGCCTTGTTTGCATTTCCTTTTGGAACCTTCTGTGGTGGCTTTTTTCAATCAACATGGGGGTGGCGCTTTTCATCGCTGAAGGTGTCGTTTTGGTGCTGGATGATTAGCTTGCTCTCGTTAGCCTTGAACCTGGGGATGCTGTACTTTGCACCGCACCCCATTTTTTATATTGGTTGTATGATGTTTTTTGGTGGCAGTATGTCGGCCTTTAATGCGATTTCGATGGCGTATATTATGAAGCGTCACTATCCGCGCTACTCTGGCAATTTATCATCGTTTTTAGGGGTGGCACAGACATTTGCAAGTGCTGTAGGTGCCTTTGTGGCAGCCTATGTGTTGTCGCCGTTTTATGTGGTGGCGCTGATTCTTCTTTTTTGCTTTATTGCCTTTAGTGTCTGTCTTTTCCTACTCTTTTCTTTAGAGGGCGCTCCTTCTTTAAAATGGCGTTTTCTGTTCTCGGCCACATCTTCGCTGCAGATCGAAGAGCTTTGAGCGTGACCTTTTGAGTGTTGTGTATCATGCTGATAGGACAAAGAAGGGCTCTGCCGAGGAACGAGGCCTGTTTAAGTGTTGCGGTGAAGAAAGGACTGTTTAGATGGCAAAGCACACAAAAGCCCACAACCCACAAGATTTTCCTTTAATTTTTATGGGAACGCCAGCCTTTGCAGTGCCCGCCCTTGAAGCCCTTCAAGAAAAAGGGTATCCCATCTTGAGCGTGCTCACGCAAGCACCAAAACCAAAAGGGCGTGGCATGAAGGCGCAAAAATCTGCGGTGCATCAAGCTGCCGAGCGCTTGGGGCTTTGTGTCGATACACCGCAACGGTTCAATACCCATGTTTTTGAGAGTCTCAAAGAACTTGCACCTTGTTTGATTGTGGTGGCCGCCTATGGTCTGTTGTTACCCCCGCCTGTCTTATCATTGCCACGTTTTGGGTGCTTAAACTTGCATGCGTCACTTTTGCCAAGATGGCGTGGTGCAGCGCCCATTCAAAGAGCCATCATGGCAGGTGATACGCAAACGGGCATTACTCTTATGCAAATGGATCGTGGGATGGACACAGGCGGCATGTTTGCCAAGCAAAGCATAGACATCACACCGCATGATACAAGCGGAACCGTGTTTGAAAAGTTGGCAATTGCTGCAAAAACCTGTCTGCTTAAAAACGTGCCTTTGATTCTAGAGGAAAAACTTCAGGCCACCGCACAACCCAAAGAGGGTGTGACTTACGCACCTAAGATTACGGCAGAGGAAACCTGCATTGATTGGACGCAGTCTGCAGATGCCATTGAGCGTCTTATTCGTGCGCTTTACCCCAAGGTTTTTTTCTATCATCAAGGCAGGCGCTTTCGTATTTTAGAAGCCTCTGTAGAAGAAAGCCCTGTCACCTCTGCAGGAGTGAGGCAACCTGGTGATCTTTTGGACACAAAGCTTTTGATTGCCTGTGGCAATAAAGCACTGAGACCTCGGCGCCTTCAAAGCGAGGGTAAAGCACCTTTGAGCTTGAAAGATTTTTTAAATGGCCACGGCGCCTTGTTTGCACAAGGCACGTCTCTTGATGCTGCAGCGTAAGGGCAGCTACTTCGTTGGTTGCCATGCCATGGCGAAAGGCTAAGCTTTTGTCGTCATCAAGAAGGCGACCGCCTGCAGCGATCCACTAGCCGGGGACTAAAACGGCCAAAGCACACTGGATTGCCGCGTCGAAACTGCGTTTCTCCTCGCAATGACGCTTTGGGGGATTGCCGCGTCACACCGTGCATGATCGCGAAGGCTGTAGTCTCTTTGACAACCGCTCCCACTTTTCTTTCCTTCTGGCTGTGCGAAGGACATTCCCCACCATCCGCAAGTTTAGAAAATTTTTAAGAAAAATCAAGCAAATAATCTTCGTCATTGCAAAAAGCTGTAGCCGTTAGCAATGACAGTGAGGAGGGCGCAGGTTGGCGGTGTCGTTTTAAAGGGTGCCTTGTTCTTAAAGCTGGATGTTAAATCCAAATGTTAAAGCCGGCATAAAGGGTAAGGGTGATCCAAAGGCCCACCCACTGGTTTTCTAAAAACAGCGCCAGCGCGCCTTTGGCATTGTGTGCGTCAAATCGCTTGATTTGCCATAAAAACCAGCAGCCGGTGACAAGAACACCTAAGTAATAAAGCGTTGACAGTCTCTCATAACAGCCCAGTGTTAAAAGCAAGGCAAGCATAACCAGCACCAGCGAGACAAAAAAAGGCTTGGGGCGTTTTTGCCACAAAACGGCTGTGGATTTAAGGCCCATTTTTTGGTCATCTTCCCAATCTTGGTAGCCGTAAAGAGTGTCGTAATAAAGGGTCCACAAAACGCCCACGGCGTACAAAAGAAAGGGGCTTAAGGTTAAGTCTTCAAAGCCGTCATGCAAATGAAACCATGAAAGCCACACGCCGCTTGCAAACAAAAAGCCCAAATACAACTGCGGCCAGTGCGTGACACGTTTCAGCCAAGGATACAAAAGCACCAAAAAAGCCACCAAAAACCCAACGTAAATGGCAAGGGCACTCAGCTGTAACAGCACAAAAAGCGCCAGCCCCAACAAAAGAGCCGACGCGAAAATGATGTGCAAAAGGGGCAGATCGTTTTTCACAAGGGGTCTTGTTTGGGTGCGTTTGACATTAGCGTCGATGTCGCGGTCAACCCAGTCGTTATAGGCGCAGCCCACACTGCGTGTTAAAAAAGCGCCAAGGGCAAAAAGCCCCATTTCAAACCACAACACCTTACCAGCAGAAGCCAACAGCAGTCCCCAAGCGCAGGGCAAAAACAGCAACACCACGCCGCGTGGGTTTTGTAAGCGAAAAAGAGACGAGAACACATGCCCCTCATGCAGGCACAGGTTAAAGTTTTTTTTTATTCGTTCGGACAACACAGGTTTCTCCCCCTCTTTTTGCTTTGCACGCCAGTTGGCACCATTTATCTTAATTTTTCGCAATTCAGTCTAGGCAGACCCCTGCTTACTTTGCAACAGCTAAGTCTTAGATGGCCCAAAAGCGCCAGCTTTGCAAGGGATTAGTTTTGTGCAGGTGGGGGGTTCTCGGTAGTTTTGCCTTTTTGTAACAGTGCCAGTCCGACGGCGCCCGCAACGCTAACGTTCAGCGTGGGGAAGCGTGGGTTGGTGGGCAGCGCAAACAGGCCGTCCAAGCGCTTTTTAAGCAGGGGACCAAGGCCTTTGCCCTCGGTGCCTAAAACCAGCATGTGGCGGGTGACGGTGGGGATGGCGTCAAAGCTGTTGCCGTCCTCTGAAAGGCCCCAGCACCAAACGTTTGCCTTTTTCGCATTTTCAATAGCCGCACCCAAGTTAGGCACACGGTAAAAAGGTATTTTATCCAGAGCTCCCGCAGCGGCCTTGGCCAGGGCGCCATCAAGAGGGGGTAGGCCTTCCGATGGCAGCAGCAAGCCGTTTGCGTTAAAGGCCAGGGCCGTGCGAAAAAGCGTGCCCACGTTTTGGGGGTCGCGCACATCATCAAGGGCCACCAAGATCAAGGGGCCTTTACGTTGCAGGCACACCTCAAAGCCATCAGGGCGCAAAGGCTCGGCTTCAAGCACCATGCCTTGGTGAACGGCGCCGCGAAAGCGATGCTTTAAAACGTCAGGGTGTACGATGGACATTGGCGTTGCGGCTTTGTCAAACAGGCCGGGATCATCACGCAGCAAGCGCTCGTGGGCTCTTTGGGTGATGTAAAGGTGTTTTTTGGGTCGTCTTTTGTTTAAAAGCGCCGCAATGACGGTATGAAAGCCCCATAAAAGGCATGTGTTGCGCGCGCGATCTTTGTCGGCAAAGGGCTCGCTTTTGAAGGTGCCTTTCTTATCACGCGCCTCGGCCTTGTCAAAGCGCTTCACAGAGGATGTGTGCGCATTTCGATCAGAATCTTTGCGAAAGGGTTTGCCACCAAAACGTTGTCTCGTGTCGTCAAAGCGCTTACGTTGCGACCGTTCAGAAGGGGGACCAGAACCTTCGTCAAAGTGCTTACGTTGCGGCCGTTCAAAAGGG
>JBAJNL010000009.1:0-35742 GCA_036881885.1 Holosporaceae bacterium | reverse complement strand
GCTCTACCTGTTTGAACGAAAAATAACGCTCACCTTCTCGCGGTGGTGCCAGCTCGCCTTCCAGCGTGTCACCGGTGCGCAAACCAAGACGTCTGACCTGCTGGGTTGACACATAAATATCATCGGGGCCTGGTAAAAAATTAGCCTCAGCCGATCGCAGAAAGCCAAAACCATCTTGCAAGACAGACAAAACACCGCCGCCTTGAATGCGCGTCCCCTTTAGCGCCATGGCTTTTAAAATTGCAAACATCAAATCCTGCCGACGCAGTGACGATGCATTGTCAATGCCCAGATCTTCCGCCATTGCCAAAAGATCGGCAAAAGATTTTGACTTAAGAGTGTTACGTTCGACTGAACTGGCCATCATAGTTTGCTTTCAAAAAAACCAAAAATAGAAAAGATGCGCTTTTATGTATCCTGCGAAGGCTCTTCTCCAGCCTCTAGCGTTGCCAAGAACGTTTCATCTCGACTGCCTGCATCTACATCTTTCAGAAAATCCTCTTTCACAGATAACCTTGGACTATCCATCACAAATTCAGATTGCAGGCCTTCATAAAGCATCTTCACATCAACAGAGCCTGCTTTAATTTCTTCTAAGGCCAACACAATATCACGATGTTTTTCTCGCGGACGTGTTAAAAGAGCACCATTCTCAATCTCTCGCACACGACGCGACGCCAACAAAACCAACAAAAAACGATCTAGCTTTACACCATCCGCATCAAGATCCATCACAACGCCTTCTTTCTTAAGCAAAACCCTGACGGGCTTTAAAACGAGGGTTTACCTTATTGATGACATAAAGCTTGCCACGACGACGGACAACCCGACAAGCACGATGGCGCTTTTTAAGAGATTGTATAGAACTTGCAACACGCATAACTGAATACTGATATTTGAATCAAGGAATGAGCTCATCCTAAACCACATTTTGGCTCGCTTCAAGGGTTTTTTTTAAACGGCAATCTTTTTTTTCTATTTTTACTTGGAAAATCATCCTTTTCATCTTATTCTCGCATCCAAATTTTTCTAAAAAAAATTGCCCATGAACGCAACTCAGAAAAAGACGTTCCACACCTGGTGCCTTTTAATGCAAAAAAAAATTTGCACAGCACTTGAGGCCCTTGAACAGCAGTTTCAAGCCCCATGCGCTTTTCAAACCAAAAAATGGCTAAGACCAGGTGGTGGCGGTGGTCAAATGGCGCTTTTAGAAGGCAATCTTTTCGAAAAAGCCGGAGTCAATGTCTCTTGCGTACACGGCACCCTCGGTGATACTTTTCGGCAAAAAATCCCAGGATGCAAGCAAAGCGGCACTTTTTGGGCCGCGGGACTGTCTCTTGTGATCCACCCACGCTCACCCCATGTGCCCATCATACACATGAACGTACGGCATATCCGCACACAAAAACAATGGTTTGGTGGTGGCATCGACCTTACACCCGTTTTTCCTGATGCAGAGGAGACCAAGGCGTTTCATCAAGGCCTGAAAAAAACATGTGACTTGTTTGATAAAACGTATTATCCCACTTTTAAAGCCGCCGCTGATCAATATTTTTGGCTCAATCATCGCAACGAGGCACGCGGCGTTGGCGGTATTTTCTACGACAACCTTACAAAACCCTTTGATGATGGTTTTGCGTTTACACAAGCCATTGGCGAACTTTTTCTTGCGCTTTACACGCCACTGGTGCAAAAAAACTGGAAAAAACCCGTGAGCCCTGAAGATCGCAACGCGCAACTGATCAAACGCGGGCGTTACGTTGAGTTTAACTTGCTTTACGACAGGGGTACACGTTTTGGCCTTGAAACAGATGGCAACATTGATGCTATTTTGATGTCGCTTCCGCCACTGGCAGCATGGCCTTCACCGCTTACAACCGCTTAAACAAGCGCAAACTTTGCAACCCATTTTTTGAAATAAAAACGTACCTTATATCTGAAACGCTTCCAATAAGAACCTTTTAAGGGTAATGGGTCCAGGTCAACACATTGTGGTTTTGAAAGATCAAGGTCAAGCAACTGGCCAAGTTGAGGCACTTTTTTGAAAACCGTCCGCAAAACCTGATTATTGCGCCCTGCAAGCACGTTCGCGCGCCATAAAGGTTCGTTCAACTCCAAAACGTAATATATTGTTGTATGGGCACATTAACACCCACAATGCAAAGGGGGGTCCGCGCTAAAACACGACAGACGTAAAACCACAAATCATCCGCCTTGGCAATCAAAGTAATATATTTTCTCTTTAAAGCACGCTTGTGCAAACCATTGTATGTTTTGTGGGTGGCGTCATAGGGATACAACACACCAGCAAAACCCAGTGCCAAATCCAAAAAATCGCCCCGACCACCACTTGTATCATGGCCTGAAGACTGTGCGTAACTTTGCAAAATGCGATCACGAACTTTCAGTCTTCTTTTGGCCATCGCTTGTATTGCATGTGGACTTCTTTGATGACTGTGCACCAAAGCACGCAGCCAACCAGCAGGATATAAAATGTCGTCATCGACGGTGATAATATTGGCCTTTAACTGTGCCTTTAAGGCTGGCAAAAGTTTCTTTGCAGCACCGTCATTTTCAGGCACAAAAATAATTTCTAATCCACGCTTTTGTAAATCGATCAGCGTCTGAGGCACGTTTACCAAACCGTCCGGGTACTCTTCAAGCGAAAGCCACAAGATAATGCGATCAGGTTTTACCGACTGACGCATTAAGCTTTCTATGGTCAACCAAATCCCTTGGGTGCCTTTTTTAGTACGCGGCGGCCATGTCGTTAAGCTGATGACATAGGCGTTTTGACCACTCGCGGGTTTTGCTTTTACACCCCGCGGAAGCGCCTTCCAACCAGCATAGGTCACAGACGTTTCAAAGTAACGCTTGTATAACTTTGCATCAAAATCCTGATGACTGCCTTGCAAAGCACGTAAACACTGTGTGCACACAAAAAACAATATGATGGCTAAGAAAGAGCTAATTTTTTTCAAAACAGGTCATGAAATTGTTTTATTTCGTTTAATTTCTCATATCCAGCAAAAAAAGCAAATCAGATTTCGGCAACCGACAGTAGCTTTCAACCCAACAATACAAAGCCTTATCAAGCAAAACACCAACCTGTACACCATCACCCAAGCCAGAACGTTTGACATCTGAACCTGTTAAAGGCATTTTTTTTGGCAAGTTTTTAGCTTTTTTTGCCAAACATGTCAGAAGCGTTGCAGCTTTTGCGGGCGTCATTTGTTTTGCTGCCACACATGCTGCTAGTTTTAACCAAAGACGATCTTGTGCAAGCGTAGGACCATCTTGATACCACCAAACATAAAACTGCCTTTCAAGATCATCAAAAGGCACGTCTGGTAACGCATCAACACGCTGCCACCATTTTTTCAAGGCTCGCTCTAACAAAAAATCTGGACACGCTGGTCCATAAAGCGTTTTAAGACGCACAAACCACGAGGCCTCTTGCATCGTCTTTTGTTCAAGCGCATAAAGGGCCTGAAACATATCCCCTGATGAGGCAGGTTGTTGCCCAATCAAAGATAAAATATCTTCTTTGACCCAAAGTGTCACAATGGTGTTAAGCTGGGGGCCTTGAAAAATCTTTTTCACCTCTGATGCCACACGCTCACGCGAAAGGCGACACAGACCTTCTTTAAGGGCAAGACACGCCTTAAGACTTTCTTGGTGAAAGTCGCCTTTGCCATAACGCCCAAAAAAGCGAAAAAAGCGCAAAATACGCAAAAAATCCTCGCGCACACGCGAAGAGGCATCGCCAATAAAACGCACACAACCTTTTGCAAGATCGTCTTGACCGCCAAAATAATCGTAAAGCCGGCCGTTTGCATCAAGATAAAGTGCATTCATGGTCAAGTCGCGCCTTAAGGCATCTTCTTTCCAATCCTTGGTAAAACTGACTTTTGCATGGCGTCCGTCCGTTTGTATATCTTGCCGCAACGTTGTGACTTCGTACACAGTGCCTTGAAAATGCACCGTCAGCGTGCCGTGCTTTAAACCTGTTGGCAGCACCTTGCAACCGGCTTTCGTTAAAAGCTGCATCACTGCGATGGGCGTTGCGGTAGTCGCCACGTCAAAATCATGAATCGGCCGCCCCAAAAGGCTATCTCTGACCGCTGAACCCACAAAGCGTCCCTCGCCACCTTGTGACCCCAGCAACTTTAAAAAAGCTTGGTGGGGCGGCTTTTTCAGCCATGCAAACGAGTCATCTGAAGGCGAAAATATCATGTTTGTGGCACCGCTTGCAGTGTTAAAACTTTAAAAAGCGTCCCCATTTGCAAGGGATGCGTTAAGCGTAACGCGCCCGCTTCAAGCACTGCATACTCTTTGGCAGGAAGCTGTGGACGCAACGCCTCAAGGCGCTGCTTTAAGCCACAGGCATAAAGAAAATCACGCTGTGTTTGCAGCGCAACCTTGTGACCCGCTTTTTCTGCACACAGTGCAAGCTGCTTAAAGTTCACATGAAAAGACAAATCCGCGCATCCTGGATACGCAAAAGGCGAGACGTGCTGTCCTTTCAACAGCCCCTGCCATGAATCGCCCAAGAAGCCCTCTTGCGTTAAAGCAGGCGCGCTGTACCCATAATCAATCAACAAAGCACAACCACCCTGCTTTTGAAGCAAACGACAGAGAGAACGCATGGCGGCTTCACAAGCTTGGCTTTCCTCATAAATGGTTCCCTCGGCATAACGTGCTAACAACGCAGGATCAGCTCGTTGCGGCACACTTTGCGCATCATGTTTCCAAGAAAATTCACCCTGTGGGTCAAGATCCACAACACGTTCAGCCCACGCACCTGATTTTTTTTGATATTGCTTGTGGGGCAACACATCAAAAAATTCGTTAGCCAACACAAAAACGGGCCCATCTGCGCATGCAATCTCTTCAACCGAGGCACAATGCTTCATACTGTTCACAACGGATGCAAAGGGCGCCAGCTTTTTAAGCTGCTCTTTCTTTAACAGCGGATGCACATCAACCAAACGCAAATCAATGGCTTTTAAAAAAGCAGGACGCAGCTTCCCAACGCGCAAAACCCCTTCCATCAACGTGCCAAGACCCGGCCCCAATTCTATTATGGTCAAAGCAAAGGGACTTTGGGCCGCTAACCACTGGTTTAGAAAAAAGGCCCCCACAATGTCACCAAACAAAGGCGACACCTCGGGCGCGGTGGTAAAGTCACCACACTGGCCTAACACAGCTTGTGTTTGATAATAGCCATGCAAGGGGTGATAAAGGCAGCTGGCATGAAAAGCATCCACACCTTGGGGGCCTTTAAGACGAATGGTTTCTTTGAGCACCTCTTTTAAAGGAAGCTCTAACTTTTTTTCAGCCGCCACCATATCAGCCATGCTCCCACAATGATCATCGGCAAAGACAACACCTGCCCGATGGTAAGGGTGATCAAACCAAGCGACACCAGCGCATCGGGCACGCGATAAAGCTCGACCCAAAAGCGCATGGCGCCATACCCCAAAAGAAAAACACCCGTTAACGCCCAAGGACGCTGACTTAAAGCAGGCGTTAAAAAGCGCAGCATTGCAAACAAAACAATGCCCTCAAGCGCGGCTTCATACAACTGGGAAGGATGTCTCAAAAATCCGTCAACAGCCGGGTACACAATGCTCCAAGGCATTTCGGTCAGGCGCCCATAAGCTTCTTGATTGATAAAATTACCAAGGCGCCCAAAAAAAAGACCAATGGGCACGCCCACAAGATAAATATCGGCCAAAGAGCCCAAGGGCAAATGATGCCGCCACGCATACAACACAAACGCAAAGGCCACGCCCAAAACGCCACCATGAAAAGCCATGCCCCCTTCCCACACCTTTAAAATCGACAACGGATGGGCATAAAAATACAGGGGATCATAAAAGCACACATAGCCTAAACGGCCACCAATCAGAACGCCTGCCACCAAATAGGGCAAAAAATCATCTATGTGCTTTTGCGAGATTTGTGGAAAAAAAACCGTTTGCGCGCGCACATAAAACCAGCCCAGCCAAATGCCGCACAGATACATCAAGCCATACCAGCGGATGGGCCAGCCAAACAAAGTGACAACCACAGGGTCAATAAAGGGAAAAGACCACATCACGCAAGGCCCCTATTAAATCTTTTTCTGCACGCTAAAGGTAGCGAATTCTTGCACGTGACGCAAACAAAAGACGCCACAAAAACATGTTTCTGAAGCCACGCCACAAGCAGGCAAAAAACCTTGACTGCCCCTTTTGTGGACGGCCTCAAGGTTCTCTCTGTTTTTTTCAGATTGATAAAATAAATCATTGTTTTTATTGACAATTTAAACATTTTCTATTAAAAAGTCATTGATTTCTATCAATAAAGGTTTTTACGATGCACTACCTCGTCTTAGCCCTTTGCCTTTTTTGCGGGCAAACACTTTTGTGGGCGCCCACAAAACCCACGCCTGCTGAACCAGCTTTAACCACAGAACAAACTGCCGCAACACCTTTGACTGCCGCCGCTGATCCAACTGCTAAGCCTGCAGACAAAGCGTCCCACAAGCCACCCAAGCCCATTGAGCAACCTGTTGCAGCAGAGTCAGATGATGAAATTGCTTCATCTTCATCCTCTGAAACACCCGAAGAACATCGCCAGCGGCTTTTGCAAAAAATTACACGCTTTGCAAAGCCTACCAACGACGTCGCCTTTAAACATCTGATGCGGCAAGAGCAGGGCATTCCCGCACATGCTGTTTCTTTTTTGAAGGCCATGACAGGGTTGGATATTAAACGCATTGAGACGATCTCTGAGGCCGTACCACAGCTAAATGAGCGGTGGCTTATTTCGGGAGAATGTCGTTATCAATCGTTTATGGACTTTGCGTGCCGCACTGCAGACAATGGTTTGGTGATTGTTGAAGTCCAAGTACGACGCGAAGATTACTTTGACTCACGGGCGCTTTGTTATGCGGCAGGCACATTTGCAAGTCAGCTTAAAAAACACGATAAGTGGTCTGATCTTAAACAAGTGGTTGCGTTGCAGATTTTAGGTCACAAAACCAAAAAACCCTTTCCCAAAGGGGCGTTTGAAGTTCGTTATGACATGCGACCCAATTTACCTAATTTTGAGCCTATCAACCCTGGCATTTCAATGATTCAAATTGAGCTACCCCGTATTAAACTACGTGACTGGCCTGCAGACCATGAGCCCTTAAAGCGCGCTTGGCTTGAGTTTTTTAAAATAGCTCACAAACAAAGGGCCATTCCTCAGGGCGTGCCTTCTATCATTGAATCCGCTTATCAACGCCTTGAAACAAACACCTGGGGATTGCCCAGTTTACGCGAATATGGGGAGACCGACGCATTGGATTTGACAAAATACACGACGGTCCTATCAGAAAGATTTCAGGATGGTTTTCAAGGTGGTCAGCTAAGCGGAAAGCTTCAGACATTGTTTGGCCTCCTAAAAAATCAATCCATTACACTTGAAATGTTAACAGATACCACCACAGAAGAAGAGCGTTCTATGCTAGAGCGGCTGCTAAGCGGCGAGACCCTCGAAGCCGTTTTAAAGCCAGATCCCGCAGCTTAAAAGAGGACGGTGTGCAGAACGAACGCTGCCACCAATCTGCTGTCATGGCGCGGGCCAGGTGTTTTTTTACGAACGCACCGGCATCAAAACGTAAAGCACCTGGTCATCGCCAGGGTCTTTAAGGATTACAGGCGTTGTGGCGTCTTTAAAATGTAAAAAGAAGGTTTGGGCCTTCACCTGCTGTACCGCATCCAAAATATAGCGGGCATTAAAGCTGATTTCAAATGGCTCGCCTGTATAGTCAATAGCCATGCTTTCGGTGCCCGATCCGTTATCCATACCACGCGCCGAAAAAACAATGCTGTCTTTTTGCACCGCAAGCTTGATGGGCTTTGTTTTTTCAGACCCAGCGACAACAGATACGCGATCAACCACCTCGTGGAAAACCTTGCGGTCTACCTCAAGAACATACTTATTGTCTTGCGGAATCGCCTGCGTGTACTGCGGAAAAGTGCCGTTGATAAACCGTGCGTAAAACACAACGTCACCCATGGCAAAAGCCACTTGTGTTGGCGAAAAAGAAGTTTGAATGTCTGTTTCTTCTTCATCAATCAGGCGCCGCATCTCGGCCACCGTTTTGCGAGACAAAATCATACCTTTTAAGCCTTCGGCCTTGGGCGGCAGCGGCACCCAGCTAAGCGCCAAACGGTGTGCGTCGGTGGCAACGGCTTTTAAGTCTTGTCCGCTGGCATGCAAATAAATGCCATTCAAATAAAAGCGGGCATCTTCTTGCGACATGGCGAACCGCGTTTGGTCAATTAAACGTTTTAATTCGCCGCCTGTTAACAAAAAGCTGTGAGTGGGATGGTGTTCGGCTACCTCGGGAAAGCTTTTTTCATCCAGCGTTGGCAGATTAAAGCGCGCCACGCCACAGGCAAAAGCCACCTGCTTTTTGTCGGCATCAAAGGTTAAAGAAATCTGTTGGCCTGCAGGACACTTGCGCACCAAATCGTACAAAACCTGCGCCGACACTGTCACCGCGCCCGGCTTTACAACCGTGCAGGCAAGCGATTCACAAAGGGTCAACTCAAGATCGGTGCCGGTAATTTGCAGGCTTTGCTCGCCACGGGTCTTTAACAAAAGATGGCACAAAATAGGCACGGTGGTTTTACGCTCAACAATGCCTTGCTGCCGCTGCAGCGCTTTTAAAAAAGAAGCCTTTTCTAAACGTACTTCCATGCACCAGCCTTTTTAAGAAAAACGACTTCTAAGATTGAAGCATTCGGCGCAAAAGATCAATATCTTCCTGGATTTTTGTATTTTTAGACAACTCTTCTGTAATCTTGCGCACGCCATAAAGCACCGTTGTGTGATCGCGCCCACCAAAAGAGCGGCCAATTTCTGGCAAAGATTTTGTCGTCAACTCTTTCGCCAAGAACATGGCAATCTGTCTTGGCAAGGCCACAGCCTTTGATCTTTTAGGCGAGTGCAAATCGGCCAACCGAATACTGTAATAATTTGACACAAATCGCTGGATATCATCCACTGTCACTGTTTTATTGCAGGCACGCAGCAGGTCTTTCAACACCTCTTTGGCCATTTCAATACTCATCTTGCGTCCCACAAGATTTGCATGGGCCGTCACACGGGTCAGGGCACCCTCAAGCTCGCGCACGTTTGATGTGACCTGCTGGGCCAAAAACTCAAGCACCTCTGACGGCACGTTGCCCATTTCCTCGGCCTTGGCTTCTAAAATACCCAAACGCAACTCATAGGTCGTGGGGTGAATATCGGCCACCAGCCCCCATGCAAGCCTTGATCTCACACGCTCTTCAATGCCTTCAAGATCCGAGGGAGATTTGTCCGCCGACAGCACGACCTGATGTTTTTGATCAATGAGCGCGTTAAAGGTATGAAAGAACTCTTCCTGCGTAGACTCTTTGCCCGAAATAAATTGGATGTCGTCAATCATCAAAACATCAACCGAGCGAAAACGATCTTTAAACGAAACCGTATCCTTTGAGCGCAAGGCTTTAATAAAGTGATACATAAATTTTTCAGCTGACAAATACATCACCGAACGATGCGGATTTGTCTCTTGAATGCGACGTGCAATCGCATGCATCAGGTGCGTTTTGCCCAACCCCACGCCGCCATGCAAAAAAAGCGGGTTAAAAGTGACCTCTTTCGAATCCGCAACACGCACTGCCGCCGCATAAGCAAACTCATTAGGTTTGCCCACCACAAAATTTTCAAATGTTAAGCGCTGATCAAGCTGCGAGCCCAAACGGGCAGCCTGAGGTGGCAATGCCGTACCTGCCACAGCGCCTTTGTCAGATGCAGCAGATGCACCATCCGCTTGCAAAGCAACGGCAAACTCAAGCGATGCCAATTGCGGCAAATGGGTTTTAAAGGTCTTTAAAATAGCTTCTTGGAAATGGGTGGCAACCCAATCTTTGATAAAAGCCGTCGGCGCTTCTAAAACAGCAGACGTTTCATCAAAGGTCTGCAGTTTCAGGGGTTGAATCCAGTTTCGATAAGTTTCCTCACCCAAACTTTGGCGCAGAGAAAAACTTACTTTTTCCCACATGGAACGCTCTTAAAAAAACGAAAGGGTTTGCACAAGGCTAAACTGTCTTGATCGAACGTGCAAGCCTTGCCACACGACGCGCGGCTGTCTTTTTATGCAACAACCCCTTGGATGCGTTACGCATCAGGTTGGCTTGGGCAAGACGAAAGGCCTTTTCAATGCTTTCTTTTGAGGCAGCCGGGGCGGCATTTTTAGCAGAGGTTTTCGCAGAAGTCTTTTTTTGCGCACGCGCTGTCACAGAATCAACCATCACAAAAACTTTTTTAATCAGCGTGCGCATCAAGCTGCGACGCCCTTTATTCACAAGTGTTTTGCGGCGGTTTGAGCGAACTGCTTTCAGTGCGGAACGATGGTTGGCCATGCTATCTATGCTTACCCTTAAAAGAAACTATCGGATGATTGTAAAACACAGGCTATGCCTTGTCAACGTACCTTAGCCTTTTCAACCCCCTACAAAGGGGGCGAAAAACAAAAACAAAACTGATAAATCAGTGCTTTGCATGCCGTTCAAACGTCTTGTCAATAGACGCCCCATTAGAATAAAAAGAAACCACCTTAAGAGCATCTTGCTGTGGAAGCATTTTTAGAGCCTCTTTTTAAAGCTCCCCCGCACGTTTTAGATGCATTCTATGCTGCGCTTGCGAAAAACCCGCGCCTTTTAGAAGAGGCCTATGCACAGCTGTGGCCAGAGCTTTACAACATTTACCAAAACACGCTGAAAGCCACTTTTCGCCAAGATATGCCCCTTGCAATTCCACCGCACAAATCTGACAAACGCTTTAACGACGAAAAATGGCGCGACATTCCCTATTTTAGAGCCTGCCAGCAAACTTATCTTTTAATGTCGAAATGGCTTTTAAAGCTTGCAGAAAAAGCGCCTGTTAAAAGTGACCTGCATCCCGAGCTGATTTTTTATCTAAAGCAATGGATCAACACCTGCTCGCCCGCCAACTTTCCGTTTACAAATCCAGAAATTGTTTTAAAGCTGGTGCAAGAAGGTGACGCAACGCTAGCCGGTGGACTTGAGCGCCTGCAAGAAGATTGGGTGCGTTTGGGCCCCAAAGGGTTCTTTCTGGGCCTCACCAAACCCAAGGGCTTTGAGGTAGGAAAAACCCTTGCTATCACGCCAGGTGATGTGGTTTATCGCAACCATCTCTTTGAGCTGATCCGCTATACCCCCCCTCACAAAGATGTTTATCGTGAGCCTCTTCTTATTGTGCCGCCCTGGATTAATAAGTTTTATATTTTTGACCTGAGTCCCCAAAAATCTTTTATCAAATGGGCCCTTGATCAAGGGCATGACGTTTTTATGATGTCATGGATCAATCCAGATAAAAATCTAAAGAACACCTCTTTTGGTGACTATCTTGATGAGGGACTGCTGCAGGCTATCCAACAAGCACGCACCCTTGCCAAAGCGAACACGGTTCATGCAATGGGCTATTGTTTGGGCGGCAACCTTTTGCTTTGTGGCCTGTCAGCATTAGAGCAAGAAAATAAAAAGTGGATCAAAAGCGCCACCTTTTTAACCACCATTGCTGATTTTACCAAAATGGAAGACCTTGGGCTCTTTTTAAACAAGCGACACCTTGAAAAGGTCAAAGAAAGCGTCCAAACCAAAGGATACATGGATGGCTATACACTTGCCCTGACATTTAGCCTTTTAAGGGCCAATGATCTGATTTGGTCAGCGTTGGTGAACAAGTATTTTCTTGGCAAAGAGCCCATCGCCCTTGATTTTCTTTATTGGAATGCCGACCCCGTTTCGCTCCCTTCTGCCATGTACATCGAGTTTCTAGAAAAAATTGTGCATCAAAATGGCCTTTTATCCCCCAAAGGCATCATGCTGAATGACAAAAATATCACCACTCACAACATGACCACACCCTGCTTTGTGATGGCCGCGCAAAATGACCATATTGCGCCTTGGAAATCTTGTTTTCCCCTTTTTTCACTTTTAAAGGGACCCAAAACATTTATCCTTTCAACGGCAGGACACATCGCAGGCGTGATCAACCCGCCTTCAAAAAATAAATATAGCTATTTTCATCTTGAGCACATGCCCGAACACGTTGATGCCGTCTCGTGGGCCCAGCGCTCGGTCGAACAAAAAGGCTCGTGGTGGCCCTTTTGGCAAAAGTGGGTCCAACAATGGTGCGAGGAGAAACAAACATTTCACCCACACCCCGCCAGCAACAAACTTGAAAACGCACCAGGCACTTACGTTTTTAAGCGGCCCGATCATAAAATCTAAACGACGCACTCGGCGGCCAAGGCACACTGGATTGCCGCGTCGGAAACTAAGTTTCCTCCTCGCAATGACAATCTAGCCGTCATCGCGAAGGCTTTAGCCCCGCGCGATCCACATGCAAGCAGCGAACACATCCAAAAAACTTTACATTTATCTTATTCTTTTTATTGACACATTTTATCTTTTGACTTAATAAACAATTGATTTATTTGAGCAATCAATTGAAAGGTCAACGGGATGATGCGTCGCTTTCGTCAAAAACAACTGAATTATATTGCCTGCTTTTTACTGGCTTTGTGTGGCTCAGGTGATTTGTGGGCGCCAGGACCCGGTGATGACAAGGCCAGCGATGAAGCCAGTGCAGCCCCCACGCTGAAACGCAAAAGAAGCGATGAGGATGTAGGCCCTGCCCCCAAAGGGGCGGTGCAGCAGCCAGAGAACAAAAAAAGACGCCTTAACCCTGACACACAAACGCCCGACAAAGGCAAACAGCCAAAGGCCAGCTCTGCGTCACCAACAGATAGTCAAAAAAGCGATGCAAGCAACCAAAGTGCTCGCAGTGAGCCGGTAATGAGCGAGGTGCTGGCGCTACCCGAAGGCCAAATTCATGCCGATGCCAGGCGTGATATCAGCTTTAAAAAATTGATGGATGATAAAATTGTTTTGGTGAAGTTTCTTGAGCTGTTTGTGCCTGAATGCAAAGTTGGCGTTGCGGAAATTGAAAAAGCGTCTGTGGCGATTCCTGAACTGCCCTTTTCAGGTGAGCCGCAGGTTTTTATGGACTTTCATGCCAAAACAAAAGATGGCAAGCACTATATTATTGAGATGCAAACGGCACGACGCACCTTTTTTGAAGAACGCTGTGTGTTTTATTGGGCGGCCACGTATAGTGGGCAGTTGAAGGGCAAAAAGTACAAAAAAGATGATTGGTTCCGCCACTTAAAGCCGGTGATTGCGTTGCAGGTGGTGGGTTATGATTCAAACGCTTCGAAAGGCATCAAGGCGCCCCCGGGGTCTAAAGATTTTTTACTTGAACGTGCACAAGAAAATCCTTTGCCTAAAGGTCAGTTTATCAAGCACTATAAGGTGCGGTGCGAGCATTCAAAGCAAACGCTTGATGATCTTCACATGATTCAAATTGAGCTGCCGCGAGCCAAAAAAGCACTCAAGCTTTTTCCGCATGGCAATACAAAAGAGTGGGACCCCACCTTTTTTGAAAACTTTACAGACCAGCAGTGGTTTTTAAGCATTTTGCGGCATGCGCAAGATTTTACGGCCGAGCGTTTAGAATCGCTGAAACCTTATATAGACCAAAAACCCTTTGTAAAATCGATGTTTGAGTCGCTGAAGTACAAAGTATGGCAGCTAGAGGACAGAACAACCTATAAAACAGAAACACAAGAGCTGCAACGTGTGTATGGTGCAACATTCCTCATTGCAGAAGACAGGGGAGAAAAAAGAGGGCTGAAAAAAGGTCGAAAGGAAGGGCTGAAACAAGGTCGAAAGGAAGGACGAGAGGAAGGGCTGAAACAAGGTCGAAAGGAAGGACGAGAGGAAGGGCAAGAGCAAGGAAAGTTAAGCACTTTAGCGCGGCTCATTCGCCAGCAGATGATTACGTTTGAACAGGCCAAAGAGTTTTTGAGTGAGAGTCAAGTGACACAACTCAAAGAGCTTGTCTCTGCTGAACAACAAGAGGCCGAAACGCCAGCTGCTCAACCCCCGGCTGAACCTGATTCCACCACCTCTTAACCATATTCTGCATCACAAAGGTATTTTTAACGACTGCGCGCCATAATCGTCTCGCCACCCACCATGCGCTGTCCTTTTTGAACCAATAATGTTGCCGAGGCCGGCACATAAAGGTCAACTCTGCTGCCAAAGCGAATAATGCCAAAGGTTTGGCCTGTTTGCACTTCATCACCAATCGACACCTCACACTGAATACGGCGCGCGATCAGACCGGCAATTTGTGTCACGATGATGGTCTCTTTGGGCGTTTCAAGCACCACAGAGTTACGCTCGTTCAGCGTACTTGCCTTATCAAACGACGCATTCAAAAACTGCCCCTTGTGGTAAGCTGTCATCAAAACACGACCTTTTTGCGGCATGCGGGTCACATGCACATCAAACACGCTCAGAAAAATGCTTAAGCGTACCCAGTCTCCCTCTTGATACATGCCAACCTCTTGCGGTGGTGTTGCTTTTTCAATGCTCACCAAAAGGCCGTCAGCAGGACTTACAAAGATGTCTTCTTCTTTTGGCGCCACACGTTGCGGCTCGCGAAAAAACGCCGCACAACAAAGCGTTATAAACCCCATCAATACAGCCGCCGCTGCATTTATTAAACACACCACCAACGTACAAACAATCAATCCAATAACAAATGGCCAGCCTGCCGGGTGCAAGCGCCCTTTTAAAGGTCCAAAAGAAAACACACCCTATCGCCTTGTGTAAAAAGAATCACCACAAGGATACCCGAAGGGCTGCTAAAAACAAGCCGCTTCTGCAACATCACAAGCACTTTATGTTGTTACACGTCATAACTGACAAAAAATATACCTTATTTGCCTTAATCAAAAAAATACTTTAAAGTTCAAAAATATATAAAAAAACTAAAAAATAACGTGCTTTAAAGTCAAATATATTTTATGAGCACATTGGGAGGTCGATCGTGTATCAAACAAACACCCCAGGGCGCACTATACCGTTTTTATGGCTGTTCACGCTTTGGATACTTCACTGTACAACATTAAGTGCCGTCTCGGTTGATTTACGTTGGATGCCTGGTGATCGCTGCCGCTGGCCTGATGTAAAGGCTTATCTAGAGGCACAACACATCGACAACCCCGAATTTGTGACAGAACTGAACTGTCAACATTGCTTTTTAAAGCGTTTTCCTTTGTGGATTCTAGATAAAATGCCACATGTGACTGTTTTAACACTTAACAACAATAATATTCAGTACCTACCTGACAATATAGACAAACTCCAAAAACTAGAAAAACTGGACCTAAGCCGCAATCAACTCACAAAGCTGCCACAGCATTTTGGTCGCCTTCAGGCGCTGCACTCTTTTAATGGCTCTTTCAATCAACTTGACGCCCTGCCAGACTCATTTTGGCAGTTACATAACCTGACCTCTCTTTCCCTTTACAGCAACCAATTACGTATCATGCCTTCTCGAATTAAACGTTTAAGCCGTTTAAAAAAACTGTTTTGGGGCAACAATGCCTTAGAGAGCGTCCCACAAAGCATTGGGCAGCTCACAAAACTTGAACATCTTTACCTGAATGAAAACGCCCTTGCCCGCCTTCCAAAAGAGGTCGGAGGCCTGCAACACTTACAACACCTTTTTTTAAAGGATAATGCCTTTCGCCACCTTCCCTCAAGTGTCACCAAACTCAAAGCGTCACTTTTATCATTAGATCTGCACAATAACCCTCATCTCTCAGATGACAACAAAGAGGGATCCCTAGGGTTTAAGGGGCTGCAACATGTTTTTGGCGACAGACTCCATTTCTCACGCGAGGAGCCTTTATGGGCTGTCTAAAAAGAAGCGCACACAGCGAATATTTGTACCACAGCCTCTTGTGGTTGGCACCCATCTTATGTTGGTCGTGGCCTCTTTTGGCGATCACAATTCATTTAAATGTTCAAGGTGTCAACGCTAGTGACTGGCTATCCGTCAAAAGCTATTTAAGCGCCGACAACATTGATCCTCTCACGGTCACAGAACTACACATGGATGGCTGTCACCTCAATCAAATGCCGCTTTGGATTGTCACGCAAACACCCAATGTAAAGATTCTAGGATTGGACAACAACAATATCAGCACACTGCCTGATGCTATTGCACAGCTGCCAGCATTAGAATTTCTTTTTTTAGATCATAACCAACTGACAGAACTGCCACAAAGCCTGCCTTATCTGACAAAACTGCGCTATCTCTCTTTATCTTACAATCAATTGTCACATGTGCCCCAAAACATGGCGCATATGACACATCTTAAAACGCTTCACTTAAGTGGCAACAAACTTTCTTGCTTGCCCATTCAGTTTAGAAGCCTCAAAGGTCACCTTAAACAACTTTCTCTGAGCAACACGCCACACTTGCGCGATGTGGGCAACGTACACGCCTTGGGCCAAAAAGAGCTTGAAGACATCTTTGGTCCTGTCGTTTCCTTTTAAGAAAAAAGCAAACTGACGCCAAAACACACTGTCAAATACGCACCCTTAGCGGGCCGTATCGATCACAGCTCTTTCATCTGGCCCAACATACCCCAAAACAAGCTTAACCTGTTCTTCTAGCATATCTTGATCAATGGGTGTTTTTAAAAGACGGGTTTTGCGTGTAAGGTCTTGATGCCGCGCCTCAAGGCGCTCGCTTTGTTGCTGCAAAAGGGTCGCGCGCTGCGTTAAACGCGCAAGCGCTTCAAGACCCAGGTCTCCCTTAAGCAGATAATAGGCAATATAAAGAAGGGCTAAAAACCATACAACCACAACACCAAAGCGTAAAAGCGCCGCGCGTCGCGTGTAAAAACGACCCCGCAAACGCCCAAACATTACGCGTTATGCAAGTGCAGCTTTAACGTTGGTCAGCAATGCTGAAAAGGCGCTGGGCTCTCGTGCAGCAAGATCAGCAAGCACTTTGCGATCAAGCTCGATCCCCAGTTTTTTCATGCCACCCATAAATTGCGAGTAAGTCAAACCACCAAGACGGGCCGCCGCATTAATGCGTTGAATCCACAAACCCCGAAAATCGCGTTTTTTGGTGCGCCTGTCACGGTAAGCATACAAAAGTGCTTTTTCCACACGTTGCAAAGCCAAGCGATAGCAATTTTTTGAGCGACCTTGATAGCCTTTTGCACGCTTAATTACTTTTTTATGACGTGCACGAGACGTCACGCCACGCTTCACTCTAGCCATTTTCTCTTACCCTTTTCTCAACTCGCGCCGTAAGGCATAAAATGCTTTTTTACAAAAGCTGCATCACAGTCCTTCATCAATGTTGACCCGCGGGCAGTGCGCCGCATTTCAGGCGATCTTTTGCGCATACCATGACGCTTGCCGGTTTGCCCCATGAGAACTTTGCCCGTTTTGGTTAAACGGAAGCGCTTTTTTACACCACTCTTTGTCTTTAACTTTGACACGCTTGATGCCTTTCCTCGGCCTTCAAAAACAACATGAACCTTACTTATACCAAAACCAAAAGCCTGGCACAAGACCGCCTTTCGAAGAAAAAACACACACAAACGCTTTGCGGAAAAAACCACCGATCACCGAAGTGCGCTTTTGGGGGTCACACGCTAAGCGTGCGCATGAAAACGCTGCGCCTTCAACCTTTCAGCACGCACAATGGCTGTTAGATCACCCAGTGCTTCATTCAGATCGTCATTAATGATGATGTAATCATAGGTTGGCCACCGCGCGATTTCTTTTTCAGCCTCTAAAAGCCTTTTTTCAATCACCTCTGGCGCATCCAACGCGCGCGCGCGCAAGCGCTCTTCAAGCACCTCAAGAGAAGGTGGTAAAATAAAAACACGCACACAGCGCCCCGGACAAGCCTCGGTAATAGCATCAGCGCCTTGCCAATTAACGTCAAACAGCACATCCATGCCTTGCTCTAAAAGGGCATTAACGGGCTTTTTAGGCGTGCCATAAAAGGCGTCAAAAATACGAGCGGTCTCTAGGAACGCACCTTCTTTCATGTCCTGTTGAAACTTTTCTTCAGACAAAAAAAGATAATCTTTGCCGTCAACTTCTCCTTGACGCTTGGGACGTGTTGTAGCCGAAATAGAGAGCTTGATTTGACTGTCGTGGGCCAAAAGCTGTTGGCTCAACGTTGTTTTACCAGCGCCCGACGGAGAAGACAAAATTAACAATAAGTTAGTCACAGGAAACACGCTGGCTAATCACTCCTCAATCTTTCTTTGCTATTCTAGCAAAACAAGTAAAAAAGACACGCTTTTTCTGGCGACACCAAGTTATGCACGATGTTCTCATTTTAAGACCCACAAAATCTGCCATGCAATCTGCACGCCTTGGCAAAGAAGTGTGGGAAATGCACTTTTGCATTCCACCCAAAGGCAACCTTGATCCACGCATGCATTGGGTTACACAAAAAGACGCAAGACAAGCCGTAAAGCTGACTTTTCAGAATGTAGCCGATGCGGTTGCCTATGCTAAAAAACATGATTTGTCTTACTACGTACAAGAAACAGAGCCTGCCGCACCTTTGACGCCCCACAGCTATGAAGAACATCTGCTTAAACCACACATGCGCTCTTGAAACACCTTAAAATGCATCCTTTGACACATCTTGCTTTGCAAACCACTGCTCGATCAATGCAATCTGATCAGGCGTTGCAAGCGAAAGCGCATGCCCCTGCTTTGGAAACGAAACCGTTTTAACAGCAGGTTTTCTAGCCATTTGCTCAAGCGTGTCCGACGACAAAAGGTCAGAGTCAGCCCCTTGCATGGCGAAAACGGGGCACACAATACGCTCCCAATACTTCCAGAAATCTAGATCCTTAATGTCTTTGGTCGGAATGGTTGATGCGATGGCAGGATCATACGCTACGGTCCAGCGCTTTTGTACCGAATCCCATACAATGCTTTGTTCGGCCATCTGCTTCCACTGAAGCGCTGTTAGATCACGACATCCCAAAAGGGTTGTTTTCAAAAAATGAACAGCCTCTTCAAATTGCGTAAACACGTGTGCTTTAGGCACATACTTGGCAAGACGTTGCAAGCCTGCAGCTGATACAAAGGGGCCAATGTCGTTTAAAACCATTGCGCTAATGGGAGACAAAGGTTGGCTGGCAAGCATCATTCCGATAATGCCACCCATAGAGGTTCCCACCCATTTAAGCCGTTTAACGTTCAAACGCGCAATCAGCGCATTCACATCAGACATATACTGCGCATAGTGATAACGCGCACCATCATAAAGATAGGTGCTGCGGCCGCGCCCAACCATGTCAGGACACACAACCCGATACTTTTTTGAAAGCTGCTCTGCCAGCCAATAAAAATCACCGCTATTGCGGGTCAGACCATGGACACACAGCACGACATCTTGATTACAGGGGTCTCCCCACTCTTGATACGCAACTTGGTGAAATCCTTGGGGGTTTAAACCTAAAAAGCTTTTGTGATGCATTATCAACTCAATTTTGGCGAATTTTTAATAAAAAGTCTTTATTTACAAGTAATAAAACAGCGAAGATATTAACAAGATGTTGCAAAGTACAAAAAAAATACCACAACCCAGCACACAGTCTCTGAACCAAAAAGCACTTTTGTTCGCACGCCCTCTTTTAAAAACTTTTGCAGTATTTGTTTTGTTAACGACACCGCTTTCTTTTGCGCATCCAAAAAAGCTTTACAGCGAAACCTCTGAAAACACCAACGCTCAAAGCAGGCGATCGCACTATGCTGCAACGCTGAATGAGACGTTTATCTTATTGCGCACCAAACCCACCAAAAATGCCATTGAAGCGATTTGTGGCGAAAAAGGTCTGTGTCACAAACCTGGTACATGCAGACATCCCCTGCTTTTTAGTTTTTTTTGGAGTCTTTGCAAGCAGCGCTTTCCCGGTTTTGCAAATTTACCTTGCGCAACACAATACGCCAAAGAGCTGTCTTTTGACTTGGCCTCGGGCACCTTTGCACAAAACAAAAATGCGCTTGATTATCTTGAGCAACAGCTTTTTACAGGCAGCGCACCAGAATATATGCGCTTTATGCTGGCAAAAATTATCACGCAAAGTCCACAGCACTATCTTGTCACAACACAACAAACTCGCTCGCGATGCTGCAATTCTTACAGACAGCTTTGCCGTTACAAACCCCAAGCTGAAGTTAAATAACAGCGCTTGTCTTCTTGCATGCGGTTTTCTAGGATAAAGACAAAGAATCGCTGGGATCCGCACAAACACAATGTCACACAAGGCTTTACCTCTAAAAGAAGCACGCTATCTGATTACGCCTATTTATTATCTTAACGGCACGCCACATTTAGGACACGCTTACACAACAATTATTGCAGATTTTATGTCCCGGTTTTGGCGACTAGCCGGACACCCTACACGTTTTGGCACAGGCACTGATGAACATGGGCAAAAAATAGCCGAGGCCGCTTTAAAAGAAAAAACAGATCCAAGAAACTTTGTGGATCGCATGAGCGAACATTTTAGAGAAATGACAGACCAAGTCAACGCAACAGCAGATGATTTCATTCGTACGACAGAACCACGCCATATTAAAGCAGTCACAACACTTTGGAAGACCTTAGAAAAAAATGGTTTTATTTACAAAGACACTTACAAAGGTTGGTATGCCATAAGAGACGAGGCTTTTTATAAAGAAAGCGACATCAAAGATGGCCTGGCACCAACAGGCGCCCCCGTAACGTGGGTTGAAGAGCCATGCTTTTTCTTTCGCCTATCGGCTTTTCAAGACAAACTGTTGGCTTTTTACAAAGAAAATCCTCACTTTATTTTACCCAAAGAGCGTGCCAATGAAGTCATTGCATGGGTTGAGGGCGGGCTATCAGACTTAGCAATTTCACGTACAACCTGCAAATGGGGTATTCCTGTACCCGATGCTGAAGGTCATGTGATGTATGTTTGGATTGACGCACTAACCAACTACATTAGTGCCCTTGGCTATCCCGAACCAACAGAAAACTTGCACACCTTCTGGCCCGAAGCACGCCATGTTTTGGGCAAAGATATTGTGCGCTTTCACGCAATCTATTGGGCAGCCTTTTTAATGGGCGCAGGCTTGCCGTTACCCAAACATATCTACGTGCACGGCTGGTGGACTGTAGAAGGTGAGAAAATGTCAAAATCATTGGGCAATGTTTTGGCACCTGCAACACTGATTGAAGCATACGGCCTTGATGTTTTGCGCTACTTTGTACTGCGAGAGGTACCCTTTGGCGGTGACGGGGACTTTTCAGAAAAAGCTTTGAAAGGCCGCTTAAACGCCGATCTGGCTAACGATCTTGGCAATCTATTGCAGCGGGTTCTTGGCTTCATTCAAAAGAAAATTAAGGCTGTACCGCCCAATCCCAAGCCAAACCTTTTTAAGGCCTTTTACGCTTGGAAAGAAGATCTGCACACACAATTGCAAGCCATGGTGGATGGCGCCACACCTTCGCGTTATCTTGAACATCTTTGGCGCGGCATTGCGCTTGGCAATCAATTTATGGACACATTAGCACCTTGGACCTTGCAAAAAAGTGAGACAGAAGACGATCGCGACACCATGCACAGCGGCCTTTTTCAACTGCTTGAGTTGTTGTTTGAGGTGGCGTTGTATTTACAGCCTGTAATGCCCGAAACAGCCCAGCGGATGCTGGCGCAATTAGGCTATCAAGGTGCGCCTTTACCATTTGATGATCGCTCTTTTGCAATCACAGAGGGGGCGACGCTCGCCTCTCCAACGCCCTTGTTCCTAAAAGATGACACACTGAAAAATGCCGGCTAATAAAGATCTTTTGTTTTGCGTGTAAAAGAGTAGCTACCGTGCCCTTAACAGAACACTCACCTTTGCGTTTTGAAATCACACACCAAAGCACCCGCAGCAACGCACGCTGTGGTCTTTTACACACACCGTCTGGCACTATTGAAACACCTAATTTTATTTTTTGTGCCACCAAAGCGTCTCTCAAAGGGCTTTCAACACAGCAGCTGCGTGACGTTGGTGTGGATATAATTTTATCAAACACCTACCACTTACTGTTGCAACCCGGTGCCGATCGTGTAGATAGCATGGGTGGCTTACACACTTTTATGGACTGGCAGGGGCCCATGCTCACAGACTCGGGTGGCTTTCAAGTCTTTAGCCTTGGTCACGGAGGTGTGGCCGATGAAATCAAGGGGCGATCGCGCGCTGCTGGACGTTTTAAAAGCCGTCTGCGTATTGAAGAAGAGGGCGTTTTTTTCAAATCTTACTTAAACGGCGATACCGTTTTACTGACACCCGAGAAATCAATCGCCATTCAACAAAAACTCGGTGCTAACCTGATTGTTGCTTTTGACGAGTGCACACCCTATCACGTATCACGCACCTATACAGAAAGCGCCATGCGTCGCAGCATTCGCTGGGGTGAGCGTTGCCTTAAAGCATTCGATGCCACAAGAAAGCCCACACAGGGGCTTTTAGCGGTCATTCAAGGCGGCGTTTACAAAGAGTTGCGCCAAGAAAGTGCGGCGTTTGCAAATGATCAAGCGTTTTTTGGCTATGCCATTGGCGGCTCTTTAGGCAGCACGAAAGATGAAATGGATCAGGTGGTGCACATGACCACCGAAACGTTGCAGCAAAACCGCTATAAGCATCTTTTGGGCATTGGCCAGGTGCGAGACATTGCAGCCTATACACCTTATGGCATTGACACGTTTGACTGCGTACACCCCACACGTATTGCACGCCACGGCGGTGCACTTGTTGAAACCACGCTTGATGCACGCGCGCACATTAACTTAAAAAACGCTACCTTTGCAAAAGACGCACAGCCTATTCAAGAAGACTGCCCTTGCCCCACGTGTCAACGCTATACACGCGCCTATTTGCATCATCTTTTTAAAGCAAAAGAAATGCTGGGGCCCATTGCGGTCACGTTACACAACGTGGCCTTTATGACACGGTTTATGAAAAAAATCCGCGACAGCATTAAAGCGAACACGCTTTAAAACACTGAAAAACAAAACATCAATCAAAAAGTGGTGCCGTTGGAGAGATTTGAACTCTCGACCTCCCCCTTACCCAGGGTGTGCTCTACCCCTGAGCTACAACGGCCTTTGCACTTTCCTATCCTTACAAAAACACACCCAATAAGCAAGCTATCATGATGATGGAGTGGCAGCGATCACATCCCCCTCGTTATCCTGCAACCTCTATTGCAGGCGGCTGTGCATAGCGTTGCACAGGACGATTGGCTTGCAAGCTCGGCGCCCTTTGTGCCTGGGGTTGCGTACTGCCCATTTGCTCTGCTGATAACGCACGTGAGTGCAGAATGTTCTGCAGCACCACGCTTAGTTGTTGCATCTGCTCGTTCCACTTTTCAGCATCACCCAACAGCTGTTTTTGCGTCTTTGAAGCCTCGTCTTTCAAATTGTTAAATTTATTCATCGTATATGCAAGACGCTCTTGCGCACGTTGATCTCTTGCTTCTGCCGAAGAGGCTCGGACCACTTCTCTACCCAATGGATCAACTGCTTTTTCTGACGGTTGCGTCGGCGCGCTGCCAAATGTAATACTACTGCCAGGCTTCAGCGAGAGTACACGCGACTCACCATCAGGACCCCGAATCGTTATCTGACTGACATCCGCTCCTTGCACGGAACCGCTTCCTACCTTGGCAGCCGCACCGCCAGCTGTGCTTCCAGGGGCACCACCTGCAAGATTGCCAGCTAACGCTGCATCACCTGCCAACCCACCACCATCTGCACCCATGCCGGCTGCTGCAAGACCACCGCCCGCACCCATACCTGCAGCCTGCCCTTGTGACGCGCTGGAGGTGCTTTTTTTAGACGCCGTTTCACTACTTTTTCCGCTCTCTTCATCGCCGTCTTCATCATCAGAATCAGCGTCTTCGTCGTCACCATCCTTTTGATCATCGGCTTCTTTATCACTATCGCTTTTACTGCTTTTTTCGTCATCGTCGTCGTCATCATCGTCGTGATCTTTGTCATCGTCATCATCACCACCGCTGTCGCCGCCAAGCATACCGCCCGCAATTTCGCCACCTGCACCAATAGCAGCGCCTGTCACTTCGGATTCGGCGGCAATTTCTGCTTGCTCGGTTGCGGCCGCCGTCTCCATACCTGCAATCGCTTGATCTGATGCCTGCTGCGATGCCGCAATCGCTTGATCTGACTCCATTTGCGCCATCGACACATCTTTTGCGATGTTGGCCCCAACGATATCGCCTGCCATCCCCAGGCCCGCACCAATCACTTCACCACCCATAGAAAACATGTCACCACCGCCACCATCATCAAAGTCATTTTGATTGTTGTTCATCTTATCTCTGTAATCTTGCTCGCCTTTGTTATAGTCCGTTTGACACTGACTAATAAGCTCAGGGTGTTCCTTGCACTGGGACTCACATTGTGATTTGTTACTCACATTGTCGTAGCACCGTTTACAGTGGCTCTCGCAGGCATTTTTCGACTCTTCTTTCTTTTTATCTTCCTCCTGTTTTTTCTTTTCTTCTTCCTCCTGTTTTTTCTTGTCCTCTTCTGAGGTGCTGTCTTTCCCACTGCCGCTGCTGGATGTATTCAAAATATTGTCATCATCTTTTTTATCACTGTCTTTTGTGCTTGAGGGCGATGACTTGTCACCATCTTCATGACCTTTAGGCTCAGAGGTTTCTTTTCCCTCTTTTTCACCACTTTTGTTCCCTGAAGAAGAACTTTTATCATCTTTTTTCTCATGCGATGACGAAGATTTGTGACCACTGGAAGGGCTGCTTTTTTTCTTATCTTTGCCTTCAGATTTAGTGTCTAGAATGCCCGCGCGCAGCACTTCGCAAGGACAGACCAGGCAACAGATCAAAAAGAAGGTCAGTAGACGGCATACTAAAAAGCGCATAGAATGCCCGAGAAGTCGTTTAAAACTGTGCAGGGTAACGTTTTTATGAGCGATGCGCATCGAATCATGGCGTTTCCACACGAAGCTTCGGTTAAAAAACAGGCCTGGCGGGCCCTTACGGCACCCAATACTTTTGTGCAGCAAGTGTGCCAAAAGACTGGATTACCAAGCTTTTTAGCCGAGGTTGTTGCCACAAGGGTCAAAACCCCAAACGATGCTGATGCGTTTTTAAAAGCACAACTAAAAACACATCTACCCTGTTTTAAGCAATTGCCTGCCATTAAAAAGGCGGCCGAGTTGATAACAGATGCTATCCTTTCCAAACAGTCCATTGCGCTTTGGGGCGATTATGACGTTGATGGCGCCACATCAACGGCCCTTTGGTGTCGCTTTTTGCACAGCGCGGGCAACGTGCCACGGGTTTACATTCCTGACCGCTTTAAAGAAGGCTATGGGCCTAACACGCAAGGCATCGAACAACTTAAAAAAGAGGGAATCGATCTTCTTATCACGCTTGATTGTGGTACCACCGCTTTTGAACCCTTAGAGCATGCCAAAAAACTGGGCATGTGTGTGGTGGTTGTAGATCATCACGACAAAGCTGAAGCGCTGCCAGCGGTTGATGCCATCGTAAACCCCAAATGCAAAGATCCCTTAGAAGGTGACGCTGATTTATCAATTTTGGCCGCCGTTGGGGTGAGCTTTTTTTGCCTGATTGCCCTTTTAAACACACTTGAAACAAAAAGTTTTTACACCAACAAACAACGACCAGACTTAAGACAGCTGCTTGATCTTGTAGCCCTTGGAACCGTTTGCGACATGGTGCCCCTTTTAGGTGTGAATCGTCTGCTGGTGCAAAAAGGCCTTCTTGTGATGGCTAAGCGACTCAACACAGGCATCAACGCACTGCTTGAGGTGAACAACCACAAGGGCACCTTAACGGCAACAGATCTTGGCTTTTTGCTTGGCCCTCAACTGAATGCGGGCGGCAGGCTTGCAGACACGCGCCTTGCCAGCTTGCTTTTGACCACAAACGATCCCTTAGAAGCCACAAGATTAGCTTTACAGCTAAAGGCCCTGAACACCGAACGCAAAACCATTCAAAAAAAAGTTGAAACCGAAGGCCTTGTCAAAGCTGACACGCAAAAAGAGGCCCCTTGCATTCTTGTTCATGACACCACATGGCACGAGGGCGTGATCGGCATTGCAGCTTCTCGACTGAAAGATGCCACAAACAAACCCGCTTTTGTGATCAGCTTTAATGAAGAGGGTATTGGCAAAGGGTCAGCGCGCAGCATCCCAGGCGTTCACCTTGGCACTCTTTTACATGAGGCATGCAGCAAAGGCTTATTGCTGCAAGGGGGCGGGCACGCGATGGCCGGCGGCCTGACAGTTGAAAACGCAAAGCTTGCTGCCTTTCACAGCTTTTGCAACGCCTTCATCAAAGCCCAAAACCCGCCGCCACCCGAAAAAACCTTTTGCGGCACGTTAACACTTAAAAGCCTAACACCGGCGTTTTGGGAGGCCCTTAGTCAACTCGGGCCCTTTGGCGCTGCAAACCCCAACCCTTGTTTTCTTTTCCAAGATGTGCGAATCGATGCGATCTACCCTTTTGGCGACGGACATCTGCGTTTAAGGCTTGCGCAAAACAATGGCGGCGTGGCAGATGCACTGCTTTTTTCAGCCCACACAACGCCTTTCTACCCGCTTGTCACACAGAGCAACCCAAAACCTTTTCACTGTTTGGCAACCATTAGCAAAAATAGCTTCACGCAAAAACTGCAATTGTTTATTGAAGATATTATTCTGCAAGCTTCCGACACAAAAAGCGTTGCCTAAAGCACGCCTTAACGATAATCAACCTGCGTTAAGTACAGCCCCCCTGGTGGCGCTGTAGGGCCACTTTGAGAGCGCACCTTAGCCTTTAAAAGCTGTGTCACGTAAGACGCAGGCCATACACCCTGGCCCACTTTAACAAGCGTGCCCACCATAATGCGCACCTGATGATGCAAAAAAGAGCGGGCGCTTAACTTAAGATGCAGCTCGTCATTCTCTTCAAAAAACTGACACATATCCATTGTCTTAAGGGGTGACGTGGCCTGACACGCAGCATCCCGAAACGCCGAAAAATCATGATGCCCCACAAAAAAAGAGGCGGCCTCTTGCATGGCTGCAAGATCAAGTTTTTTGGGCACCCACCAGACGCGCTGATGTCGTAAAGGCGAGGGGCTTGGTCGATTCAATAAGCGATAACAATAGTGTCTTTTTAAGGCTGAAAAACGTGCGTGAAAATCAAACGGCATTTTTTCAACAGAGAGGATACGTAACGGCACATCGTGCAAATAAAAGTTACCACCACGCCTTAAGCGATCAAGCGAAAAATCCGTGTTAAAAATCACGTGCGCCACCTGACCTGTTGCATGCACACCACGGTCAGTGCGCCCCGAACCATGCGTCACACACGCAACTTTTGTGACTTTTAAAAGCGCTTCTTCAAGGCATTGCTGAACGGTTGCAAAACCTTTCTGCCTTTGCCACCCAGCAAAAAAAGATCCGTCATACTCAAGGATCAATTTATAATTAAACTGTTTTTGATTTTTCAACGTTTTTTACACTTTTTTAATTCGGTTTATACGTTTTGTAGATAATTCCCTTCCATGATGAGAAATAAGGCACGTGATTGAAAGTAAATGATGTTATGATGACTCTTTCTATGGAATCTTCAAGATTACTTCTATCACTTGTGCAAAAGCGCTGCGCACAAAAAACAATTTCAGAAAATGAACGCACACAATTGCGCTCGGCCTACGATGTCTTGCTCAACGTTTTTATGCAAAAAGAAAATCAGCTGAAAGAACGTTACCACTATACGCGCCGCATCAAACAACACTTAGGCGCGCAAATCAGCACCGAGTAAGGTTCGGACTCTTTTAAAACGTACCGTTATTTGAAAGAATAGTCCTTAAGCATTTTTCAAAAAGGACTGCAACCCATGGCACAAACAAACGAGACGTCAAAAAATATTAATCTTAGTATTGCAGCACAATACATCAAAGATCTTTCTTTTGAGAACACGCAGTTATCGCACTATCTTTCCAATCCGCCTAAAGCTCCACAAACAAGTCTTGACTTTGATGTCACAACCCATGATTTAAAAAACAACAGATATGAGGTGGTGCTACGTATCAATGCCACAGTCAAAGAGCAAGACAAACCTATCTATTTAATCGACTTAAGCTATGCAGGCGCCTTTTTAGTAGAGTGCGATGATGTCACCACCAAACAAAACGTGCTGCAATTCGAGTGCCCACGCATTTTGTTTCCTGCGGCCAGAGCAACCATTACAAACATTACGCAAGACAGTGGCTTCCCACCTCTTGTGCTGGCGCCGGCTATCGACTTTACCGCCCTGCATCACCAAAAAAAACAAGCCACCGCCCACTAAGTACACATATGGCCTTTATTTTGGGAATTGATCCTGGCCTGTGTCACACAGGCTGGGCCCTTCTTCCCTTAAAAGACACACCTCAAAAAGCCGCCTGGGGTTGCATTGCAACCAATGCACAGCAGCCCCTTGAAAAAAGACTCGTTTCGCTCTTTCATCAACTGCAAAAAATCTTTGAAGAAAAAACGCCCCATCTTGTGGCCATCGAAAAAACACTTGTGGGACGCGGCAAGCCTGACAGCCTTGCCCTTGCAAGCGCCCGTAGCATGAGCCTTTTGCTCACTGGACTTTTTAACCTACCCCTTTTTGAGTACGCACCCACACATATTAAAAAAATAATGACAGGAAATGGACATGCAACCAAACAGCAGGTTGTTTTTATGGTCCAACAGGCATTGAATACAGAAAAAAAATTAAACTCTCACGAAGCAGATGCGGTGGCAGTTGCGCTGACACAGCTCTATACAAATCAGAATTTTTAGTTTTGTTTCTTTTTTTATTTGTGATTCTTGTTGACTCTTTGTATAGTTTGTGTATTTTGTAGTTAAAATTATAAGTTTTTTTTACTAAAAATTTTTTATTACACTATTTATTGATTTTTGTTCCCTTAAATGGTTATTTGTTAGAAAAAGAAAGACAAAGTTGACAATAAGTAAACAAGGACTCACAACTTCAATGAAACTAAAATTAGAGCTTCAAACACCCGGTGCACGGCTTAGGGCCATTCGTGCTTACTGTTCTCCTTCTCGTAATGATTTTTGCAGCAAAACGCGCCTGAGTGAAAGTACGCTCAAAGCCTGGGAAAATGATGTCGCACGCTTAACACGCAAAGGGGCAAACGCGCTTGTGGGTATGTTTGCTGACTTTGGCGTGTTTTGTACAGCGGCCTGGCTTTTAGAGGGCGAACAACCGTCGCCTTTAAGAGCGCTGGGCTTGAACAATCCTGCCTTAATGCCCGAAAACGTTTTTGTTGAAAAAGAGTTTGAAAACCTTAAAAGCTATTACAAAGAAGAGTTTTGCTTCCACAAGATTGCTGACCAGCACATGTCTCCCTTCTTTAAGTCGGGCGATTATGTGGTTGGCCTTTCGATTCCACTTGCAGAGATTCCCTATTATTGGGATGAGGTTGCACTGGTTGAAACCACCGAAGGTGGGCCTTTTTTACGTAAGATGGCCAAGGGCAGCCAGCCAGGCTTTGTGACGCTTGAAGCATTAAACTTACCCGAGCATCATCCTCAAGCCAAAGTTGTTGATGCCGAGATTAAGAATGCCTATCGCGTTGTCTGGCACAGAGCACCCATTCATACGGAAAATCTCAAGAAAAACGCCAGAATCTTTGCGTAAGGTTCGAAAAATGTGTGGTCGGAGTGGTGGGATTTGAACCCACGGCCCCCACACCCCCAGCGTGGTGCGCTACCAGGCTGCGCCACACTCCGATACTTGCCAGTCTATGCAAGTTTTTTTTTAAAAACAAGTTGGCTTCTTTGAGCCCAGCTTTTGCTTGATAAAAAATTTTTTTTTCAGAACAGATTTGCACCCTGCCAACAGAGTCCCATGATGAAGACAATAGCAGGCCCCGAATACTTTTTTAAGCATCCACGCGCCACAAGCTTTATCATAAAACGAAGACAACACACACATGTTAGCGCGCGGCTCTTGCGTTTTTTGCTGTTCTTTTTTAACCTTAACCTATGCGCTCGTAGCTCAACTGGATAGAGCACCAGACTACGGATCTGGAGGTTAGGAGTTCGAATCTTCTCGGGCGTGCCATTTGTGATGTGGCCTTTTTCAAAAATAAAAATCTTCTTTTTGGACGTCTTAAGCGCAGACCCAACAACCCTTCTGACTGCTTTAACAAAGTTTTTATCGTCTAGGTGTCATCATAAAAAATGGGTCACGGAAACAGCTTTTAGGGTTTATGCTTTTTTACAATCTGTTGATGAGAATCTCTTAATGAACGAAGTTTCTGCTGCGTCTTTAGTAGAGTTTTCTTCCAACGAACAAATTCAAAATCTCGTCGGCCCTGAAAACGAGAATCTTGATGCGCTTGAAAAACTCACAGGCACTTCCATTACGCATAACGGCAATCAGTTTTCGATTACAGCAAGCACTGCCCAAAAAATGAAAACGGTGCGTCTTGCCCTTGAAAAGCTTTACGCTTATGCCGCAAAAAGTGCACTTGATCCTTTTGATGTCAAGCGCCTGCTGCAAGAAAGCCTCACAACAAACACAGATACGCCACGCCTTCAACCCATCGAACTAAGTCGCTTAAAAGGCAAACGCATTGTGCCTAAAACAAAGGGGCAGGATATTTACCTTCAGGCTTTAGAGGCTTACCCCCTTGTCTTTGTCTTGGGTGCTGCCGGCACAGGCAAAACCTTTCTTTCGATCGCCTTTGGCCTTGAGCAACTTGCAAAAGGGCGCGTCAAACGCATTATTCTTGTAAGACCTGCGATTGAAGCAGGTGAAAAACTTGGCTTTTTGCCCGGCTCATTACAAGAAAAAATTAATCCTTACCTGCAACCTTTTTATGATGCCTTGTACAGTCTGTTGCCTCTTGATGTCATCAATAAAAAAGTTGACACCCAAGAAATTGAAGCCGCACCGCTGGCCTACATGCGCGGCCGCACACTAAGCGATGCGTTTATTATTGTGGATGAAGCACAAAATATCACGCACACCCAAATGAAAATGCTGCTCACGCGTATAGGCGAAGGCTCACGCATGGTGATCACGGGCGATCCCTCACAAATCGACATCGCGCGCAAAGAAAGCAGCCTTGCCTCTGCCACAAACACACTGAAGCAAATCAATGATGTGGCCACAATTTTCTTGGATGCATCTAACTGTGTACGCCATCCTCTTGTGAAAAAAATTATGGATGCGTATCGTGAGCAAGAGCAAGCGATTTCTAAAGAGACACCATTACAACACTCCAACACATAGATGCCCTTGTGCGCATCACCAATCCCAAAGCATGGCACGCACTTTTTGTGCCTACCAAAGCATGGCTTCAGCAGATTTTAAATGCTTGCAATGCAACTGTACCTTGTAAACAGAAGGCCACAGTCAGTTTTCTCTTTACAAGCAAACGCACCATTCAGCAATACAATGCGCGCTATCGCCATCAAGACAAACCAACCAACGTTCTGTCTTTTCCGCTTGAGGCACCTGCCATAGACGGACAAAACACGCTGCTTGGAGACGTGATCGTTGCACTTGAGGTCATCAAAGATGAAGCTTGCGATCTTGAGCGCCCTTTTAAAGACCACCTTACCCATATGTTGGTTCACGGCATTTTGCACTTGCGTGGGTTTGACCATATTGAAAAAGCCGAAGCTATCCAAATGCAAAAGCTTGAAAGTGATATTTTAAAAAGGTTAGGCATAAACGACCCTTGCCACGACACGCTTTAAAAGGGGGCGTTTTGATGTTTTCTTGCAACATAAAACGCGCTTTTATGTGTGAAAAATGCTAAACTGATCGCAAACGCAACACCGCTTTCTTTTTTGTGATCGACCATTTTTTGACCTCTTTTTCAGCAGCACACGACAAGTGGCTTGATAACACTTTTGTTGAAATCACAGCATTGATCGGTCTTGGCGCCTTTGCAGCCTTGGGTTTCGCACCTTTATATTGTTGGCCTTTTTTAATGATCTCTTTCGTAGGGCTTTTTAAAATGATGGCCACACAACCCTTTCTTAAAGCACTGCGCGCTTTGACCGCATGGTCTTTTGGCTTTTTCCTCGTCAGTTTTTATTGGGTTTCTCTGTCAATGGGGGCTGACCTTAAGAAATTCTGGTTCTTACTGCCTTTTTCATTGCTAGGTATTCCGCTGCTTATTGCCTTGCTCCACACGGCCATTTTTGGTTTCCTGATGCTTTTTTTCAGACAGCACAATCAGAAAAAAAATTTTGAAGACCTCGCTTTTTGGCTTGTGTTTTGGCTGGCTTGGACGCTGTCTGAGTGGGCACGCGCTCATTTTCCGGGCGCCCCTTTGCCTTGGAACTTTTTAGCACACATGTGGGGTGATACTCTGTCTGTGATGCAAAGTGCGTCTTTAATAGGAACGAACGCCCTGAGTTTTTTAACCTGCGGTTTTTTTCTGCTACCTGCGCTTTGGATCATGCCTTTAGAAAAAAGACGGCACAAAACCAGGCTATCTCTTACCAGCCTTTTGGTGGGACTTTTTGTGCTGGGCAGTGTGTGGGGCGCCTTCCGTCCACAAATCACCCCCTGCCACGAAAACACTTTTATGCGTCTTGTGCAGCCCAATATTTCACCCCAAGAAAAACTACAGGGAGCCCTCTACCAAGCCAGCCACCACAAACGTTTAAAAGAGCTAACGCGCTTGCCATCCCAAGAACCCTTAACACACATTTTATGGCCAGAGGTTGCCTTTTCTTACGTGATTTCACACACAAAGTATGTTTTCTGGCAGCCGCCTCTTACAAAGCACCAAACATTGGTTGCAGGCTTCATGCGCGCAGCAAGCCAAAAGCTTTTTAATAGCCTTTTTGTCATCTTACCAACAGGTGCTATCGAAGGCACGTATGACAAACAGCACCTGGCACCCTTTGGCGAATACGTGCCGGGTCGGCGCCTTTTAGAAACCTTTTTGCCCACCCACTGGATTAAAGCTGTCACTGCGGGTGGACAAGACTTTTCAGCCGGCACAGAAAACAAAACCCTTTCTTTAAAAGGTGCGCCGCCTTTTATGCCGCTTATCTGCTTTGACACTGCTTTTAACACACACGTTAGGGCCCAAGACCCCAAGCCGCAATGGCTTCTAGAGTTAACCAACGACGCCTGGTTCCAAGACAGCTGGGGCCTTTATCAACACCTTGATCTTGGGCGCTTTAGGGCCATTGAAACAGGGCTCCCCCTTGTACGCGTGACCAACACGGGTATTTCAGCTTTGATTTCACCCTATGGTCAGGTACTTGAAAAGCTACCCATCTTAGAAGAAAGTGTGTTGGATTTTAAACTACCCAAAGGTCTTCAGCACACATGGTTTCAACAAACACAAAATTTGCCTTTGATCGCGGGGCTTTTTTGTTTATTTGTTTTTTTGCTGTGGCTTACCTCAACCCCTGCACCGACCTCTCACAAAACACCCCCCAAGAAGAAACACCCCAAAACAACAAAACGTACATCTTAAACGAGCCCTTTTTTATGCCTGCGCCACACCCTCTGTCTTTAAAAAAACCATTCTACGGACGTTTGAAAGGCAGACCGCTTAGCGCCGAACAAAAAGCACTGCTTACGCACTGGCTGCCCCAAGTACTCTTTGAACCAAACGAAGAAAAAAAACCTTTCGAAAAGGCGCCTTTGACGCTGCTAGAAATTGGCTTTGGCGGTGGCGAACACCTCTTTCATCTTTTAAACGCTGATCCCAATGCGCACATCTTGGGTGTTGAGCCTTATCAAAATGGCATTGTCAAAGCACTGCAATTCATTAAAAAAGAGCCGGCGCTTCAAAAGCGCTTACGTCTTTCAAATCAGCCTATTTCAGAACTGTGGCCGTTTTTGCCTGCAGATTCCTTCGATCGCATTTACATTTTATTTCCTGACCCATGGCCAAAAAAGCGTCATCTTAAACGCCGGCTCATTCAACAAGACGCACTGCAACAGTGCGTTCGTCTTTTAAAACCTGAAGGTGAAATCAGAATTGCCAGCGATGACCCAGCTTACATCGCGCATATTCTTAAAACACTGAACGCAGAAAAACAACTCACAAGAGTAGCGGGCGTGAGAGAAACCGACCCGCAGTGTTGGCCACAATGGCCACAAGATTGGCCACTCACGCGCTATGCTCAAAAAGCGCGGGTGCAAAACAAGCCGCTTGGTCACTTTATTTTTAAAAAACATCCCTAACCCTCAACAAGTCGGTACGGCAAGAATTTTTAGACATACCCAACGATTGGACGCTGCCTTGCATAAGGTTGCAAAAAAATGCACCGACCTTTAGGCCAAGATGCTCTTTCAAACGCCTCACTTTTCTTACTTGCGATGCAAAACAATTCTTTTCTGCGTTGCGCTTTTCTGCATTGCCGCCCCTTTGTTAGCAGAAGAGCCAAAAAAAGAAGCCTCTCCTACAGCACAAAAACCAAAAAAACCAAAAATCAAACTTTCAGTTCCATTGATCGACGCGATACTCAAAAACCGCATGCGTCAAAAAATGTTTGCGGCTTTTGCGCACAAACGCCTGGTCCTTCCTAATATGGTTTGGCAAAAAGCGAACGCCATGCACAAGATAATTAACGAAAAACACTATGCACGATGGCTCAATCAAAACATCCGTGCCTACCAAACAGACAATCCCCAACAGTTTATCGAAAAACATGTTGCGCTTTTGCGTAAAAGATTACCCAAACGATACAAAGTGCAGCTCATTAATAACAGCATCTCAAAACTGCACGAAGATACAGAGATTTTTCAAATTACTGCTTTTCAAATGAGTCGTTGGATAGAAAAAAACAACCCCAAACGGCTTAAAGAGTTTCGGGTTTTTGAAGAAAAAAAGAAACAAACAGCAGCAAAATTAGTCAACTTCCTTAAAAGTTTGCTACGCAAAGTTTAAAAGAACGCTGCCGCCTTTACTGTAGGCATTACAAGGTCTAAATGCTGCCAATCCGCAGGAAAAGGCGCCACAAAAAAACACGTTTTCTGGGTGATAGGATGCACAAAATAAAGGTGTGAGGCATGTAACGCCGGCCTTGCATGCGGCCAAAGTTCTTTGAGAATATTTTTTTTGGCAGCACTCTGGCGCACACCATACAAGGGGTCGCCCAACAAAGCATGCCCCTTGTGCGCTAAATGAACACGTATTTGATGGGTGCGTCCTGTCAATAAACGACACATCACATGTGTCAGCTTTGTCTCTTTCAGCACATCACACGTTTGATAAAACGTTTTTGCAAAACGCCCTTTCTGCCGCACAGCCTGCTTTTGTCGGTTCACGGGATGACGTCCCAAAGGGGCCTCGATAGTACCACGTGCTGGCTTTAAACAACCCCACACAAGCGCTTGATACAAGCGCCCCAGCGTACGTTCTTGCAGCTGGTGTGATAAAAAGTGATGCGCCTCGTCTGTTTTGGCCACGATCATTAAACCACTGGTGCCTTTATCAAGGCGATGCACGATCCCAGGCCTTGCCACACCACCAATACCCGATAAATGCGTGCATTTTTTCAGCAATCCGTGCACAAGTGTCCCCTGGTGATGACCGGGGGCAGGATGCACAACGAGTCCTGCTGGTTTATTGACCACAAGCAAGCACGCATCCTCAAACACAATCTCAAAATCAATGTCTTCGGCCTCAAGATGTGATGATTCGGCTTCAGGAAG
>JBAJNL010000008.1:0-38412 GCA_036881885.1 Holosporaceae bacterium | reverse complement strand
TTCTGACGATGCGTCTGGGTTTTCTTTTTTTGTTATGTTTTGCACAGGCGGCACAAGCGGGGTGCGATGTCGCGGTTAGGCTGGTGCAAGCAGCCAAAGAGCGCTTAACGCACAACGTTGTTTATGATGGCCGTTATTATAAGATTGCGTATCCAGGCGGTGATGTGCCACCCAATGTGGGTGTGTGCAGTGATGTTGTGATTCGCAGCTATCGCGCGCTGGGCATAGATTTGCAACGCCTTGTGCATGAAGATATGAAAAAAAACTTTCACCTTTATCCCAAAAAATGGGGTGCACGCAGGCCAGACCCAAGCATTGATCACAGGCGCGTTCCGAACCTGCAAACTTTTTTTACGCGACGGGGTGCACGCCTGCCCAGATCTCTTCATCCTACGTCTTATAAGCCGGGAGACCTTGTGACATGGAATTTAAGGCCCGGCGGCGATCTGCCACACATTGGCATTGTGACCGATCAAAAATCAGAAAAAGGGGTGCCGCTTGTGATCCATAATATTGGCGAGGGGCCAAAACTTGAGGACATCCTGTTTGCCTATGAAATCACCGGGCACTATCGCTACAAGGGGCCTTAAGAGACATAATCATTTTCCTGATAGTCCCCTTTCGCCCGGGCTGCTAGCCGTTTTAAAAGTTTGGGTGTTCGAGGGAGAGACATGCGATTGCGTATGCATTGCATCATTGTACGCGTCGATGGATCTGCTTTGTCGGTGGTTTTATTGTTTGTGTGTGACGTACAAGAAGAAACCTCGTCTTTTAGGTAAGAGGCGACCTCTTCGATATGCGGTTTGATGAAGTCAGCGATTTTTTCCATCAACGCATCTTTTAAATCTTCAAGGCACATTTCTTTGTTCTTTGCGTCATAAGGTTTACTTTTCTTAAACAAAGGGTTCTTCACATAAAGCGGTTTTGTTTTCAAAAAAGGTTTGTACGTGTCTGAGTGGCAAAGAATAGCGATTAGGCCATCATATTCGGGCTGTTGATGATCGTTTATGCGACCGGTGTGCGCTGTGTGCCAAAAGACTTTAAAGGGAATGCGCTCTTTTGCAGGTGGCGGGCCCAGCCGAATGACATCTTTTTCGTCTGTGGCCTGAAAGCCAATGTAATTTTGGGCTAGAAACCAGTTTTCTAGCTTAGGTGGCGTTTCAGTTTTATCTGTTATCTTCTGTGCAAGTTCACCGCAAAATTCTATTGAAAATGGCTCACCCGTTATAAGGTGTGCGTTGTGAAGAACATCTGTGAGGAAAAGCATCTCGGGTGTTTGGGTAAGGTGCTGTGCAATCTGATTTAACTCTTTTGCAGGGTGGTGAAGAAGTTGCTCAATCAGACCTTGGCCTGACGCATAACGCGCGCGAGCAGGTGAGAAAGATAGAGCTTCTATTCTGGGGGCAGGGGCTTTTTGATGTTTAAACCACTGCCCTGTCTTCTTTTTTTTCTCTTCAGAATGTTTGATTGTCTTTTGCGCAGGGCATTGAAGGTCTAGGTTCAAAGTGCCAAAGATCGCTTCTCCCACAACACCTGCCCAAACACACCTTTCTTTTGCATAGCTTTGTAAAAGTTTGATTGATGCGTTTTCTTTCAGTTGTGGTTTTTGTGCGGTGATACTTTGCAAAAGATAATTTGCAAACCTGCCCTCTTTGTCTTCTACAACAATTTCTTCAAGATCGGGTGTGTTTTGATAAGGGCGCAGTGTTATTTGTGCAACGGTTTGTGCGTCGGGTGAATAAAAATGAATTGACTTAACTGTATAATCAGGCGATATGGCCACCAGTGATGCTGTAAGCAAAAAAATCAAACACAAAAAGTAAAAAGTCTTTTTCATTCTAATCCCATACTGTAAAAATTAATAAAAATTTATAATAAATAAATTGTTATTCGGTATGAATAAATCATTCACTTGGTTTGTTTCGTGTTTTGATGACGTTCTGTTCACAAATTATGCATATTTGGCATGTTTTTTACGTTTAGAGCGGCTTTGTCGTCACGGTGCACATGATATTTTTTGACAAAAATGTGATTATATGACAAGGTATTAGCAATTAACTTGTTGTTGTTATGTTGAAAAATGAAAAACTTTTATTCTTTTATAGCTGCCTTAATGGCGCCAGCGATGTTGATGGCCGTTAAACCTGACCACAGGGATGAAGAGAGCGCGCCCAAAGCGTGTGTAGCGCCCTTAAGTTTAACATCTGAAGGCAAAAAAGCGCCCTTTAAAGCTGCACCCAGAAAGGTGGTGGGCCGGGCACCGATTTTTGTACACACCAACTTTTTTCTTGACCAACCGCATGACGAAAGAAATGAAATTGTGCAAGGCACAGAAACCAACACTAACGCTACTCATGCCTGCGTGCATCTTGAGGGTGGCCAAGAAGCAGCCGATCAGCAAATGGCAACGCTTGCTGAATGCACAAAGCTTGAGGCGCTTTGGGTTGCGCGCAATCTTGCCGAACATGGCGTGCCGTTGCCTGTCAAGCCAGAGGCAGTGCAAGTGCTGCAATTGGGAGACTGGCAAGTGAATATACGCCCCAATTCAGGTACAGGTATACAGGATCTGCTGACAGGTGAAAGCCTTATCAATGTGGGTCGTTTTACATCTGTGACATCTGTTTGTCTTGATGGGGTTTTCTTTGAAGAGGGTGAGCACCCCTTTGAAGCGCTGGCACAGCTGTCTACGCTTGAACAGTTTCGCTTTAGCAACAATGAGTGCTTAGAGGATGCTGTAACACCCGAGGACACCTTTAAGGCATTGACCGTTTTTTTTAACAACAACCCCAACCTTGAGCTGGTTTCTCTTGTGCATCCGGTGATTGTAGGTGATGAGGCAGAGACACCTTCGTACCATAAGCTTGCCAAAGCTTTGGGTACGATCAAACGCTTGCGTTCTTTAGGGCTTGAGGGCGTTGTTTTGAATGCAGAAGACCTTGAAGCCTTGTCTCTGCAATATCTTGAGCACCTTTGTCTTTACAGCGTCAAAGGTTTGACAACGTTTGAACCTCTGGCAGAAGCGCCGGCGTTAAGCCATTTGCATGTGAATGCTTTGTACAAAAATTGTCCGGTACTGCGCGCCGAAGGATTGCGATCCCTTGCGGGCGTGCGTCGTTTGAAGCAGCTTTTTTTGGTGGGTCTTCCTAAAACAGATGACGTGGCCGAGGCTTTGTGTGCCTTAGCTGATCGCGCCCCAGAGACTGTATTTTTAGGGCCAATGGGATACTTTTCAGAAGATGCCTGTCAACGATTGACCCAAGTGTTTGGTGAAAACTGTGGGTCTATTAGTGCCGCGCATGCCACACCTCACAGATTGTGCACCAATCACGCGTGTGCGCTTTCGTATAATCGCCCACCGCGCAACTATCAAGAACGCCTCCATCCTTACTTCACCGACATCTAAAAGCTGTTAGCCAATTTATTGCCACGTGAAACGCACATGCACAAATGTTTGAAAATCACGTGGCGTCACTTTAATGGCTTTGCGGTAATGATAAAAATCCGTTGTGATGGCATATCTAAACGTTTTGGTTTGGTAAAAATCTGCAATCCCTTCAATGCCCAGTGACATAAGTGGTGTCAGCTGCCACATTAGGCCAAGGCCCGTTGAAAGGGCGGCGTGCCTTTTTTTGCCCGCGGCATACTCGCCCCAATATTCCCTGTAAAACTGTTTAAAACGTGCGCCCAAACGTACATAGGGCATTAACTTATCAAAGGTGTATCCGATATTGGCCACCACACCATAGCGTGCGCCGTTTGATTTGATGAGTTGCTGTGCTGACGATTGGCTTATAATTTCACCAACAGCATTTGTGCTGGATTCTTTGTAAGAAGCCAGTGATCTTTCTTGCCCCCAAAAGACTTCGCCTACTAAAAGCGTTGTGCATTTTTTATCAAAAACCAACCCCGCACCCAGCTGCATACCACCTTCTAACGAAACACTCCCGTGCTGTACCGTCATATTGTGTGCATAGCGATGCTGTGCGGGTAGCACAACGTCTCCGATGCCACCTTGCATTTTTGTAATGTTGCTGTTTGCCCCCCCCCATCAGGTCTAAAAATCCTGTAAAAGCAATATCTTGAGCACCTTGTAAACCGTGCGCACACATAAAAGTGAGCACACCCGCAACCAACACCTTTGAACGCATTTGAAAAACCCCTGTCTTTTTTATCTAAAAAAGATAAAAAATTCACATAAATGTCAACAGGCAAGGGTTAAATTTTTTTTATGTCTTTAAGGACAAGGCTCAGGGCGCTTTCTGCGTGCCATTGTGTGCAGCCTTTGGTTCAGCTTTTGGGGCGCTTTTTGGTTGGGGCGCCGGTGGCTTTGCTTTTTTTGTCCAACAGCCGCCAAGGGCTTTGTAAAGTTTAAGCTGCTCTAAAAAGGCTTGAAGGCGCACTTGAAGGCTTTGTTGCTGCACTTGCAGCAGAATTTTTTTGGCTTCCAAAAGATCAAATCGGCTGGTTAAGCCCTCTTGAAAGCGCGCTTGCTGCAGGTGATAGGCTGTTTCTTGGGCGGTTTGGATGTGGGTTTGATACTGGTACGTCAGCATCTTTTTGTGTGAGCCCACCAAAGCATCTTCGGTTTCTTGAAAGGCGGTTTGAACGGTTTCAAGATAGGCAATCAGGGCCTCGCGATGCTCAGCTTTGGCAGCGGCCAATTGTTGCCTGATGCGGCCGCCTTGAAACAAAGGTGCCGTAAGGCCGGCACCCACGCTGCCCACCATGGCAGACTGGCCAAACAGCGCGCCTGATTTCATAGACTCGCCCCCTAAAAAGGCCAGTAAATCGATGCGTGGAAAGAAGGCAGCTTCTGCCACGTTAACATCGGCGTGTTTAGAACGCAGCACTTGTTCTGCTTGTTCAATATCAGGGCGCTGTTTTAAAAGCCGCGAGGGTAATGTGCCCACCTGCACGGCAGGTAGTTTGATGTGCACAAGGGGTTTTCCCCGTTTTATGGGGCCGGGGTTGCGGCCCAGCAAGGCACACAAGGCATGCTCTTCAATGGCAGTTTGTTGCTTCAGATCAGCCACTTCTTGTTGGGCTGTTTTAAGCTGTTTTTTGGCATCTTCTGCTTCCAAGGCCGATGTAAAGCCGCGATACAAACGTTGCTGCGCCAAATGCAGTTGCTTTTGGTGCAAATCGGCGTTTTCTTCTGCAATCAAAAGGGCGTCATCTAAGGCTCTTAAGGTTAAATAGCGTTGGGCCACAGCGGTTTCAATGCTTAACAAAAGGGTCTTTTGTGCGGCATGCTGGGACAGCAACAACGCCAGTGCCGAGGCTTCTTGATTATGCACCCGGCGCCAAAAGTCTATCTCGTAAGAAAGGTTGAGGCCGCCCTTAAGGCGCCATTGTGATGAATGCTCGATCGACTCTTTAAGGGGCGGGACGGCAGCAACCTGTAGCCCTTCACCTTTAGCTGACAAATCAACTTGCGGATAAAGGTCGCTTTGCGCGATACCCAAAAAGGCCTCGTACTGTTTCACTCTTTCAGCCGAGCGCTGAATACTTTTGTTGTGTAACGTGGCCTCACGGATGAGCTCCGTGAGCTGTGGATCATGAAAGCGATCCCACAAACGTGCCTGACCTTCCGAGGTGTCAGAAGCTTCTTGATGGCGCCAATGTGCTTCGGTCTTTACTTTGGGCTTCACATAATCGGTCCCCACCTGACAGCCTGCAAGTGCGCACGTTAGCGTTAAATAAAAAGTTTGTTTAAGCCGACATCCCAGGTGGTTAAGCATGGGGATCCTTTCCGCCCGGCTTGACCTTTGTGGTGCTGACTTTTTTTGTTTTCAGTCTTTCACTGAGTTTTTGAAACAAAACATAAAACAAGGGAATGAAAAATAAAGCCAACGAGCTTGAAGAAATCATGCCGCCAATGAGCCCAGCGCCAATCGAATGGCGGCCGTTGGCCCCGGCGCCCGAGCTAAGCACAAGCGGCACTGCGCCCAAGATAAAGGCAAGTGACGTCATGATGATGGGGCGCAAGCGTAGTCTGGCAGCTTCAACCGCCGCTTCGATGATATCAAGCCCTTCTTCGCGTTTCACAATAGCAAACTCGACAATCAAAATGGCATTTTTGGCCGAAAGGCCCACCAGTGTTAAAAGACCGATTTGAAAATAAATGTCGTTACTAAGCCCTGTGAGAAAGACAACGAGCAGTGCGCCCAAAACGCCAAAGGGAATGGCGCATAGAACTGAAATGGGCAGTAAAACGCGCTCGTAAAGTGCTGATAAAATCAACATCACCATAATAATGCCAAACAAAATGGCAATGATCGATTGGCTGCCCGCTTTCTTTTCTTGAAAAGCTGATCCGGCCCAAGATAACTTGATATCTTGCGGCAGCTTTTCTTTGGCGATTTTTTCCATCGCCTCGATCGCTTGTCCCGAGGTAAAGCCGGGCTTAATCACACCGTTCACATAGGCTGCCACCGTGCCATTAAAGCGGTTTAAAAGAATGGGGCCCGACTCTGGGCGCAGTGTGACCAATGCATCTAATGGAATCATAGACTGTGTTGTGGCTGATCGCACATACATCTGCTTTAAGTTATCGGTTGTCAGACGGTGCGTGTCTTCGGCTTGAATATAAACTTGGTAGATGCGACTGGCTTCGTTGTAGTCATTGACATAATAGCCACCATAATAGGCCGAAAGCGTTGCAAACAGCTGATCAACGGGCACACCAAGTGACTTGATTTTAGGCAAATCCAAATCTGCCTTATAAAGTGGCAGGCTTGTACGCAGTGTGGTGCTCATGCGGGCAATGGCTGGATGCGCTTCGGCCGCTTGAATAAACTGCTGCGTTAAGGCCTCAAGTTCTTGCGAGGTGCGTCCACCGCGATCTTCTAAATAGCACTCAACACCGCCCACAGCACCCAACCCTGGAATGGTGGGTGGATTAAACACAAAAGCCAGCGCTTCAGGCACGGCCATAACTTTTTTTGAAAGATCTTTTAACACGGCCGGTGCTTTGAGGTGGCGTTCTTTGCGGTCGTTCCAATCTTTAAGCACCATAAAGGTGGTGAGTGTTGAAGGATTGTTTTGACCAGACAGTAAATCAAATCCGCTAAGACTGAGCACGTGGTCAATGGCTGGTTGTTCTTGAATCATGGCATCTAATTTTGTGGCCAGTTTTTCTGTTTTTTGGGTTGTGGTGCCCGGTACCGAGTTGGCCAGCATAATGAGGTAGCCTTGGTCTTCATCGGGAACCAAGCTGCCTGGCACCATTTTACCCAAGAAAAAGCAGGCACATAAAACACCTCCGAAAAGGCTCATACCAATAAGAGGTCTTTTCAAAAGATGGCGCACCCCGTGCACATAAAAAGTTTGAAATTTTTCAAACCCCGCGTTAAAAGCCCGAAAAAATCTATTTGGCTTTACGGGCGATTGTTTAAGCAGCAAGGCTGATAAAGAGGGGCTTAAGGTCAGCGCCACGATGCCTGAAAACACAACGGCAATAGCGATAGTTGTGGCAAACTGTCTATAAAGTTGCCCGATCAAGCCGCCCAAAAAACTGACTGGCACAAAAACCGCACATAAAATAAGAACAATGGCAATGACTGGGCCACCTACTTCTTTCATGGCTTTGATGCTGGCTTGAATGGGGGACAGTTTTTCTTCGTGCATTAAGCGTTCGACATTCTCGACCACAACAATGGCGTCATCGACCACAATGCCAATCGAAAGTACCATGCCAAAAAGCGTTAGGGTGTTAATTGAAAATCCCAAAGCTGCAAGGCCAATCAAACACCCCATTAAACAAACAGGCACGGCAATGGTGGGGATAATGGTCGCGCGCCAATTTTGAAGAAACATATACACCACCAAAAACACTAAGAATGTTGCCTCGAAAAGGGTGTGTATGACCTCTTCAATAGAAACCTCAATAAACTTTGTTGTGTCGTAAGGCATTAAATATTCAACATCTTTTGGAAAGCTCTGGGACAGCTCGTGCATTTTTTCTCGGACTTTTTTCGCCACGGCAAGGGCGTTTGCGCCGGGCTGAAGATAGATACTTAAAACCACGACAGGTTCGCCATTTAATTTGCCCACAAAGTCATAGTTTTGAAAGCCGCGCTCAACGCGCCCGACATCTTTAAGGCGCACCACTTCACCACTAGAGCTAGCTTTGAGAATGATGTTTTCAAACTCTTGGGGTGTTTCCAATCTGCCTTTAGCGACGATGCCATAGTTTTTTTCTTGTAAATGGGTAAAAGGCGCGATGCCGATGCGACCTGTTGCGTACTGATAATTTTGTTCGCGTACAGCCTGCATGACATCGCCAGCGGCCAGAGAAAGTTTGGCCAGTTTGTTTGGGTCAAGCCAAATGCGTATGGCGTTTGGTGCGCCAATGAGTTGTGCTTTGCCCACACCGTCAATGCGTTTTAAAGGGTCAAGAATGTTTACATCAACATAGGCGTTTAAGTCCACCAAACTCATGCTTTGATGAGGTGAACGAAAGACCAAAAGTTGCAAAATACTGGTGGATTTTTTATCAACATTAACACCCACGGCTTTAACGTCAGGTGGTAATTTTGGCATGGCTAAGTTCACGCGATTCAAGGTATTCACCAGATTCATATCGATGTCTGAATCAACGCCAAAGGTGACCGTTGTGCTCAGTGAACCCGTGTTGGTGTTGTTGGTGACCATGTAAAGCATGTCTTCAACGCCGTTTACTTGCACTTCAACGGGTGCGGCAACCGTTTTAGAAAGTGTGTCGACGCTGGCACCAGTGTAAGTGGCGTTGATCAAAATAGTGGGAGGTGTGATGGGGGGAAAGATATCGGTTGGCAGTTTCAGCAAACAAACAAGGCCCGTTAAAACGATCACAATCGACAACACACAAGAGAAGATGGGGCGTTTAATAAAAAACTCGAACATGTTCTAGAGGCACCTTAAGGAGAGGTTTGCTGAGAGTTGGGTGCTGGTTGTGGCATGACCGTAACGCGCCCACCTGGTTTAACCTTCATCAGGCCATCTAAAACAATCTGCTCACCTGGATGCAAACCTTCTTTGACCCAAAAAAGATTTGACTGAATTTGCTTGCCTTGGATGGGGCGCCGCGTCACACTGCCGTCTGCCTTTACCACACACACCATTTGCTTGTCACCTTTTTGAATCACGCACCGCTGTGGAATAACCAGCGCATTTTTGACAGGGGGGATCTGCAGTTTGAGCGTGACAAATTGTCCTGGTTTGAGAATATGTTTGGGGTTTAGAAATGTTGCACGCATCAAAAAAGTACCACTTTCTTGACGCATTAGGGGGTCCATAAAGGTGATCACACCTTCCTCTTCATAGGGCGAATCATCCGACAGCCAAAGCTTTGCTTTAAGGGGCACCTCTTCTTCACTGCGTTTACGAAACAAATCGCCAGACGCTTGCATCTCTTTATCGGTGACATAAAAATTCACATAAATGGGGTCCATCTGTGTGACCTGGGTTAAAAGGCTGCTGTCGCCAGTGCCAGGGATGACCAAATCACCCTGGTTTTTGAGAAACGCAGACGTGATGCCAGAAATGGGTGAGGCAATTTGCGTGTATTCCAAATCAAGGGTCGCTTCTGTGACACGTGCTTTGGCTGATAAAACGTTTGCCTCGGCCACAAGCACGGCTGCTTGTGCTTCATCGGCTTCTTTTTGGCTGACCGCTTTTTCTTTAACCAGTGCTTGCAAGCGCCTGTGGTTTTTGGCTGCATTGATAAAGGTGGCTCTGTTCTCGGCCAAACGGGCCTTAACGCGATCGAGTTTGGCCGCAAAGGGTCTGGGGTCGATAGTGAACAACATATCTCCCTTGCTGACAGACTGACCCTCTTGAAAATGGCGCTTTAAAAGAATGCCTTCAACGCGTCCCCTAATTTGCACCACACAATAGCTTTGGGTTTCGCCCGCAAACGTTCGATCTTGCACAAGATCTTGCGGCTGAATGTCATAAACCGTCACACAAGGCAGCATCATGGCTGCCCCAGGTTTGGGGGCCTCTTCACGTTTTTTGCATCCAGAAAAAAACAAACAAAAACAAAGTATAACAAACCAAAAATGCATAGAAGACGACGTCTTTGACTCTTTACTTCTTCTTAATAAGCAAAATCTCCGCCATTCATAGCGTTATCCCATGATGGGGGCAAAAGATGTCAAAAGCACCTTTTGTGTGCGGATAGTGACTTGTGTGAAAAAAACCTTATAGATCAAAAAATTGCATCAATGTTATTTTTTTTGATAGGGTCGCTTTGACACGTTTGCTTGAAGGGCAGCTTCTTTGTGACAAAAGTTTCTTGGCGCGACGTCATTGCGCAAAATGCTAAGGCGCGTGCCCCCTATGCTCTTAAGATTAAAGGTACGATACCCACCGCTTTAAGTGGTACGTTGTTTCGCAATGGACCTGGTGTTTTTGAACGCAACGGTGTGCAAAAAAAGATGCTGCTTGACGGTGATGGTTTGATTCAATCCTTTCGTATCACAAAGGGCAAGGTTTTATATCAATCAGCTTTTGTGCAAACACCAAAATTTCAGCGTGAAGAAAAAGAGGGACGCTTTCGCTGGCGCACCTGGACTACCAATGCACCGGGTGGGCTTTTACACAATATTGGTCGCATTCCCTCCAATCAGTCAGGGGTCAGCGTGTGGCACCGGCAGGGCAACCTTTTTTCTTTTGATGAGTCAACACAACCCTATTGTCTTGATCCACAAACCTTAAAGACAAAGGGACGCACAGATTTTGGTCTTCAAAAAGGCGCGGTGGTTTATGCTGCGCATCCAAAGTGGGACCCCAAAACAGGCGAGTGGCTGCACTTTGGTTTATCTTATGGTTTGTCGATGCATGCTGATATCACCATTTTTAAAAAATCAGGTGCGCTTTCAAGCCACAGGCGTTTTAAGCTGCCATGGCTTACCTATATGCATGATTGGTTTGTCACCGAAAGTCATCTTATTTTCTTAATGCATCCTGTCAGGGTGAACCTTTTTTCTTTTTTGTTACAAGGTAAAACGTTGCGTGATGCCATGACATGGCAGCCACATCTTGGCAATCAGGTTTGGGTTTTTCCACGTTATGGTGATTTAGGGAAACCCAAAATTTTTGAAACAGAAGCACTTTGGATGTGGCATGGTTTCAATGCCTATGAACAAGGTCAAGACATTATTCTTGATTTTATTGGCTATGAAGGCCCGGGCAATTTTTTGGGCTCTCACGCGCCTTTGCAACTAAAGACGGACAAAAAACCAAAATGGGATGCATCAGGCCTGGTGCGTTATCGTTTGTCTTTTCAAAAATCGCTTAAACGCGAAACCTTTGTTTTTGGTGGTAACAATGATTTTCCATCTTCCAATCCCTTTGGCTTAAGCCAGCCAACACAACATGGCTATTATGTGCACAGCAAAACGCCCGAGCGCCACTTTTTTAATTGCCTGTGCCATTTTGATTATCAAAAAAATGTTGTCGAAACATACGATTTTGGACCAGATGTGCTTTGTCTTGAGCCTGTGTTTGCCACAAGTACGCATGATAAAAAAACAGAAAACGCCTTTTTATTGGTTCCAACGCAAAGTTTGAAGCCACCCTTTAAGGGTGCGCTGCAAATTTTTGCGGCACACGCTATCACCAAAGGGCCGCTTGCAACGGCCTCGCTTGAACATCCCTCACCCATGAGCTTTCACGGATGCTGGGTGCCCGAACGCCTAGGTGTGTAAAACTTTCAGGCGTGCTTGTTTTGTGAGTTTTCTTGGGCGCGTGCAGAAATTTTTCAAGCCACTCAAGACTTTTTTTGATAATGTCTGGGCGCTTTCTTACGTAATGATCCATGTCTTTAACGCGTAAATAGGTGATAGGTACGCCAGCGCGCCGCGCCCTTTTTACAAAGGCATCGCTTGAGTCTATCAGAAAATCACGCGCACCTGCGACTGCAAGGTACGGTGATTTTATCTGCGTGTAATCTGTGATCGGCCAACTCAGCGCGTCGGCATGATACATGTATGTCATGCCCACAAACTCTTTTGTTGGTGTGGGCGCAGCCATTGTTTGATCCATTATCTCATCGTATTCTGGTCTGGTTTCTGGCAGGTGTAAATTAACAGAATAGGGTGCCCAAGAGGGTAAATAGCTTCTCAATCGAATAGGCCATGGCACGCTTGCTAACATTTGATCGCGCATTTTTTTTAGAAAAGCCCACAGCTCTTCGCGCCAATTCCATCCGGATGTACCACACCAATTAATAGTGGCCAGTGTTTTATCAGGATACATGGTGGTGAGTGCCGTGACGATGGGTCCGCCTTCCGAGACACCTACAAAGATGAATTGACCATTCCAGCCTTCTGGTGGATGGCTTAGCAAATGATTGATAAGTGTTTTGTGGTCAAGCAGGCGTTGCGTTCTTGTATAGTGGTGCATAAATTCATCTGCATGCACTTGAGTTCCCTTGATCCCCCATTGCTCTAGCGTGATAAGCGCGACGCCCAAATCAAGAAATTCTTTTAGAAAATAACGGTGTACATGTATAACGCTGCTGACGCTTTTGCGCAATTCAGAGCCAGAGCAGAAAAGAACAATAGGATAGGCTTTGTGCTGCTTAGGCTTGCTTAAATAGTATGTTAGATCTGGTGCATCTTTTTGAGAACGCGGTACAGAAAACGTTGAGGATTTTGGGATCGCGTACGCGACAAAGCCAGTGCGACGTTCCTCATCAGAAAACTTGTAAGGTGTAATGCTTTCTTCGACAACGCCCAAAGCAATAGACGGTATGAAACTAATTATTACTGCGATGATTTTCATCATTGTCCTTTGGTGATGTGAAAGCTAAAAGGTCCCCTGGTTGGCAACGTAAGTGCTTGCATAGATTTTCAAGAGTCGAAAATCGTATGGCTTTTGCTTTGCCGGTTTTGAGTATCGATAGATTTTGCGGGGTGATGCCCACGGCCGCGGCCAGATCCTGCGACTTCATTTTTCTTTTCGCAAGCATGACATCAATGTTCACAATAATTGTCATTATTCTATGTCCTTATATTGTGAAAAGTTGTTCGTCGTGTATTTTGCTGGCTTCTAACATCACCCAAGAAATAATGATGAGTAGGATGCCTACAAATAAGGTGGTCAAATGAGGGGTGCCAAATCCGATGGTGATTTAGCGATGGCCTGGGGGATTGGCGAACGTTGCGGCAAAGACAAGCAATGAGTGGCTAAAAGATTTAATGAACAAAGCGTCCACAAAAGCGATCCAGCCTAGTTGTGCATACCGTTGTGCGTTGGCAACACTAAAGATGGCGCCTTTTTGATAATCCTTAAAAATAGTTTTTAAGACCACAAGACTGATTAAAAATGGCAGCAAGCTCATAAACTCGGCACAGAAACCTAAAAGCTTTAAAGGTGCTGTCCACTTAACGTGATGCAAGCTTACACATCCCTCGGGTGTCGTCAGCTCTTTTTCAAACAAGCCAAAAACATTGATGACTTGAAAGAAAGGCGTTTCTTTAAGTGAAAGAAAAAGCCACTGAAGCACTAAAATCAGGGGGAGGACCATCAATAAAATATTAAACCCTCTCACCATGTGGGTACTTACTTTTTTAATTTTGTTCACTTTGTATTCCATTCACCTGTTGTGTTCATTTCTGAATATTAACAGACAAAATAAATTTAATACAATAATTTTTTATTGATAAACAATAATTATAGTGAGGTGTTTATTGAAGATGCAGCGCAACGACAATAAAGAGGGTGATCAGGCAATGTGTCATTTGCCCGAAAGGATTTGGTCATTTTATGTGACGTGCTTTTTTTTGAGGAAAAAGCGTTTAAACAAAAAACTGTGCATTTCAAGACAGCAAGATGTAAGTTGATTTGGCCAAGAAGCTTTGAAATATATTGTGCGCTTAAGGTCGGCGACTTGAGCTTTGGATCGTTCAAAAACGCTGCCTCACCATTAATCTGGGATGGCGTCTATCAAGGTTAGGTTATGTTTTGTAGCAAAAAGCTTGGCCAAACCATTCAGTCGTTTGTTGTCACCTTGACGCAGCACGGCGACGACTTCAGCACTTGGTGCGTCATAACAGACCTCAGTCCAATCTTTTGTGGTGTCAAGCAGGTCTTTGGGAGGTCGAAGCGAGTTTTCGGCTAAGATTTTTAAAAATCTAGCCCCGTAACCTTTCAGGGTTTCCCTATAAAAATCATCCCTACCCCCTATAAGCAGGTTGACAGGGGAGGCGGCAAAAATACAGCCTTCTGGTACCTTAACAACCAGACCCACCTGGTTTTTGTCTGCAGGGTATATTTTAGGCGACTTGTGTGTTCCAAGGGAAGCGCTGCGTATTGAAATCCACAAACTGCTATTTAGCTTTGCTTTAGCAATGCTCTTTCGTTTCTCTTCCCATGTTGCCAGATCAAACTGGTAATTAGGCTCTGTCGTAACGTGTGTTAAGAAGGCAGCGTTTTCATCAGTGTGTACAAAGTTAGATGCAAAGATCTGTTCTCTCCACGCTGCCTTTTCCTCTTCAGTATGCAAGCTTTCGATGTTTGTAAAGCGAATAACCCTTTCAACGTCAACCCACTCTTTTGCAGGATCACCACATTGGTTGCGTTCGCAAGCACGTTTTTTTGTTGTCATCCAAAGGTCTTGAAAGGCCTCACCCCCTTGAGAGAGGGCTTGATTGAGCTCTTTTCTGCTTGGAAGCGAAATGTAAAAAATATCTTCGTCTGCTGAAGGCGCATGCTTGCTAAACTCAAGGATGCCATCGCGCTGTTCCACAACCTCAAACTTGGTTGCAAAGCCTAAAGTATTAGCGACTAAAAAAAGAAATCCGACAAATAAAAAACGCAACATCATCAAAGCCACAAAAACAAAACTTATTGTGACTACTATACTTAAAGTTTATTTTTGTCAAATGGTCTTTTTTGATACATTTAGTGTTTAAAAATAAATAAAATAGATATTTTTCGCTGTATTTGCTGAAGATCCAGCGCAACGACAATATAAGAGCGTTGTCTGTAAAAGCCTCTTATCCTTTAGCTGCAAGGTCATCAAGCCCCCTTTGACGCCAACTGACCGTGTTGCCTTATAAAAGAGGCTTTACAAAGTATTCACTGGTCAAAAGATAATAAAGGGTGCGATAGTTGCGGCGCGAAAAGAAATGATGGTTTGGGATAAAGGCGTGCGGATCCCCCACATCTTGTGCTTTGTTAAGCAATAATTCGATACGTTTTGGCCAAGCAAGCGCATAAAAGTCTTTAAGGGCCTTTTTATCTGCGGTATTTTTGACCTGTTTTTTTAAAAAGTCTTTGGCATGCTCGGTGCGTTGTTGTTTGTAACGCGCAACAATACTTTGGGGAAACACATCAAAGATTGCTTTTAACAGAACATCATTTTTTTGCACCACGGCTGCAAACTTTGGCAGATATTTTTGAAAGCTGCTGGCTTGCCTTGAGGTCTCAAGGTCTAAAAGTATGTTTCCTGCAACTCCCTTCATTCTATTCATCAACGCGTCGATTTGCTGAAAGCTGTCAGGGGTGGCCGGCGATAACATTTGGGTATCCACCACCTTCCATGTTTTTGTCTGCGCATCAAAAAGAATGTTGGCGGTATTGAAGTCATTATGAAAAATGCCAAGCTGCCACATTCTGTGAACCGTGCGCGCAAGGTTTTGCACACCAAGATCTGACATCCCTAGCCATTGTTCCCGATCAAGAAGAGGTTTGCCAGACGCTCTGTCCATGGCAAGAACGGCTTTGTCTTCAAACAAAAACACGTGGTGAGGCACCACAATAAAATTCTCTGCCTTTTTGCTGTAAACCAGTTGAATGGCTTTTTTTTCTTTGGGATAGCTTGTGCGCGAGACCACCTTTAAAAAGCTTTCTTTGCCGGCACCCTGCGGGGTATGTATGTAAATGCCCAGGTTGCAACTGCCAGCTTTGGTACAAAACACTTTTGTTTGACCTTTGCCAAGGGCTTTTTGAATGGTCGGAAAACCCTTTTCGCGCTCATCGGTAAAAGTGTGTTGCGCCACAACTTCTTTAAAAGCTGCAGATGCTTGCACGGTAGTTTTAGTTGTTGCGCTGGCCTTTGCAAGGGGTTTGGGCGGCTTATGCGGCGCCTTTAAGGGGTTTTGATCTGCGCCATAAAGCGCATCCAGGCTGCAAAGTGTAAGGCATGCTGTTAAAAAAGAGGCTTTTTTCATGTCAAAAATCAACCAATAAAAACAATAAGATAATCTATTTTGCGCACACAAAGGTTTTTTTTGCTTAAATAAGATATTTTTTGCGTGATGTGGCTGAAATGTTTTTTAACAAACGTATAGACAGTGATTTTTTTGCAATAAGGTATGATAGACAAGACTTGCAAGCAAAATAACCGGAGGAATCTTTGATGCAACTGTATTTCGTAGGCGGCGCAAGTGATGGCCTGGATTTGCGCAAACCAAAACCCACCTTGCGTGCGCAAAGACGCAAACCTGCCCTGAAAGAGACCAGATGGAAGAGGCCTTTAACAGGTTTTCTTAGGAATGAAGGCGGCCAGAAACGTGACTCAGTGTGAACCACGCTTTTTGCACTCTCAAAACCCTCTTTCTGCAAAGTTTAAAAAGCTATCTAACGAGCTATAATCTACCACATGCTGCAAGAGCCAAATCATTACGATCTGACATGTTCTTAGAGAGATCCTTTTGATCTGCTTTCTTTATACATCCTTTATCACCATTTTAATGGTCAGGTCGTTTAAAAGCCATGGACAACCTATGTGTCGCACTTAAGCGCTTGCGCTGCGCGCTTCGATTTCGACCCGCTCTCCGCGCAGGCCGTCCAAACGCTTGAGTCTTGGATGCGCTTTTGCTGGCCTCTAGCGTGAACTCCCTGCTTTCAACGGTCTGATTTGCCGTGGCTTGTGGAGCGCTGGTCTCAAGGCGTCTTTTTTTGGTCGGGCGACCACTTATGGGATCAGGCGCTGCGTTGTCGGCAGACAATGGGCCACCTGCTGCTGCCGGCTTAAAGGTGATTGTGCCACTTGCCCACCGCAGCTCCCTTTCACTTACATCAGACGCAGGGTCGATGACCATGGCACTCTTGAAGGTGCAAAGCATGAAGAGAGAAAACAAGAAAGAAAAACGCGTGCCTGTGAAAAGCATGGCAAAACGATCATGAATATTTTATTTTTTTACACAATAAAACATTTTAAATCAATGTTTTATTGTCAAAATAGACTTTTTCATTCATTATTTACACACATCATACCGACTAAAAATCGATCTCTTTCAAAAGATATGACAAAGTTTTTGTTCTCTAAACTCTTTTCTTTGGTTTTTTTCTTATTAACAGCCTTTTTTAATGCCTGTTTTGCACCGAATGACTGTGAGACAAAACCTGCGCGCCCCTTGCTTCAAATCATTTCGATTCCGGCGCAGCCAAACCTGATTCCATCAGAAAAAATGACCCACATTTTTTTACTCATGCGGCAGCGGCATATTCAATCTTTCCTTAAGGGGGGCGATTTTTCGTTCACTTTCTCTCGTCATTGCCTTTTAACACCAGAAGAAGCGCGTCTTTATGGTGAATCTTTGTTTAAAAGCGAAGCTCAAAAAAGAGGCCTGTCCGAAGAGGCGTGCGCAGCCAAGGCCAACATCTATTTTTCTTGCAAAAACTTTGGCCTTGCGCCCATTAAGGCAGAAGATCACACGCCCAAAGGCATTTGGGGCAGAGAACACTCTGCCACAAAGCATCTCATGGGCATGATGCGTGATGGGTCCCCCGGCTTTGAAGGGACGCTGGAAAAGGCCACCAAGCGTTGGCATTTAGAAACGATGCTTTTAACGCCAGAACAAGCCTATGATCAGGTGAGCAAAAAGACAACTTACTGTACTGTGCAACACTACTGCTATGATGCACCGTTTGATGAGGAGTGGACCTTTGAGGACATGCAAACCCCGCCGTACAAAAAACGTCCTTTTAAGGAATTTCAGCACGCTTTTCCCATTCAAGCCGCTGCTTTTTCGGATCAGTATTTTTTAGGTAAGATTTTTCAAGAGCCTGATCCGGCAAAACGCCAGGCGGGATTATTGCAGGCGTCTTTTGGCATTATGAATGCCAAAAATGTTAACCATTTTATCAAGGTTGCGCATCAAATAATGGCGCTTTCTGATACAGGCGACACCTTTGTCATTTTTGGATGCTCGCCTTATTTTGTAGGGCGCGCCTTAGAGCATGTGTGCGGGCAAAAAGGCCCAGCGTCCATACGCAATGTGGTCTTCTTTCCTTTTTCTGGATCGCCTAATCATTCGCGCCTTGGCTCTTTACAAACAGATGCAGATAATGTGACAGAAAGTCGTTATCACCATTTGCAAAATCGCTTAAAGAATGCGGGTCTCACATCCGCAAATCCCGCTTTAAACGATCACACGATTCATTTTGTGGATGTGATTGGATCGGGTGCAGGACCCGCCTTTGTGATGGAGGAAATCTTGCGTGACTTTCAAAAGGCGCACATGGCGCCACCGCAGCTTCATGTCTGTTCGCTTAATGCGTTTGTGCCGCAAAATGATGTGACTCCCGTGAGTCAAGATACGATCGTGCGTCATCAAAGTATTACCGATAAAAATGTGAGCGATGGCGAGACATGCATCTTGTCTTTTCCAAGCAAGCAAGAGGTCCATTTTCGCGTTCCTGCAACGGTGACACGTTTGCCCTGTCATGCAGCTTTTGACATGATTGCAGATGAAAATCGTATGGTGCCCCAGTACAATGCTTACTTATGGAACAAGGCTTATGATGAGTGCCTTTTAAATCGTTCCTTAACCAAGGTTCAACAAGCCATGCAGGATTATTTTGATATCCACGCACAGGCCCTCTTAAACGGTTCACCAACCGACTGAAATCTGACCGGCAGGCATAGAGATGCAACCGCTTTGTGTCACAAGAGATATCAAGGGCTTTGACACGTCTCTTCCCAGTGTGCGTGTTCCTTAAAAGGCATAGGGGTTCCCGTAAAGCACGCTTTGAGTCCGTCACACCTTTGGGGTTCAAAGCTTAAACAACCCCTCACAATTTGCATTGACTCCTCACAACGGTGAGAGGGGCCAAGTATGCAAGCAACGCACACGCACGATTGCCTTTAAAAGCACATCATTTGAACCCAGAAAACGTGTTTTTTTACGCAACAGGTTTGATGTCTTGATCAAAGGTGGCAAAAAAGGTTTTCAAATCCTCTTTATCTGTCACCTGCAAGGCAATTTCTCGGTTTGAATCAAGTGATGGCGCATAAAAATTACTTGTCCCTAAAAGAGCTAACGCACCAGGTGTGCCGCGATCAATTAAAACCAGCTTTGCATGAATATAAAGGTCATCCTTAAGGCGCACAGTTGCCCCTTTTGCTTCTAGCTTTTGTTGAAACGGAATATTGTGATCCCAATCTTTTGAGAAAGGGTGGGGTGTCATGATGAGTGCAACCTTCACACCGCGATCGATAGCCCTTAAAACAGCCTCTTGTATGTTTTTGTCCGTAAAATCCTGCTGGTACATCTCAAGCGATTGCTGAGCGTTGTTGATTTTCTCAAGGATCCAACCCCTATAACTTCCAGGGGCAAGCACAACATTGTGCAAGTTGTCTGTGGGCTTTGCCTCCCAATCTTGCTGAAAGACGGTTTGTAAATCAGCCAGCACTTCTGGATGTGTGATTTCAATGGCAAAGTCTCTTGCTGGACGGCCTATTCCAGGCAATCCATCAAAACTTTCTTCATCCATATTACCTGTGCTGATTAAAGCCTTGACGCCATCTTGAATAAGCAGCTTTGCGTGCACTTGCGCCACATGGTCTGGCGTCTTTTTTAGGGGAATGCCAGCTTGTTCCAAAAAAGTGACCGTCTGGTCAGAAGAGCTTTGGGTTTCATCATGGTCATATTTTTGCTTTTCAATTAAAACGCGCATGTTAACGCCACGTTGATGGGCTTCGACTAGCGCGTCTCTAATAGCGCGATCGTCAATCACATAAATCATCAGATCCAAGGATTCTTTGGCTTCTTGAATCATCTGAACATAGGGCAGGCGTCCCGCCTCGGGAAAAACATGCACGGGCGCCCATAAACCAGTACAAGCTACAAAGAAGAAAAGCAGAAAATGTACAAGCCGTTGCATAATCAATATTTTTTCCCCAAAAGATTATTTGCGACAACATATCAAAACAAATGAATAAAATCAATAATCTGTTTTGCAAATACTGACAAAGCGACTGTCCTTTAATTGTTTGTGTAAACCGTAAACAGCTGCTTGGATTGGGCAAATCAGAAACCACTGTGATGAATCACAACAGAACTCTATTAAAGTATTGTTTTTATTGATAAATAATCCATTTTGCTCTTTTTTCTTGTAAAGAATGTTTCTTTTTTGTGCGATAGATGTTGATGTGAACATTTATGCAGTGGGTCAAGGCAATGGCGTTTTGGTTAAGAGGTGGTGATCACGCCATGGTGATTGATGCCGGCAGCAGTGCCTCGCGCTTAACGGCTTTTTTTCATAGCAGAGCTCTTAAAAAACAAGGGCCTGGCGTACATGGTAAAGCGGAATATACCCTCTTCAAAAACAGAACAGATGTGCTACAACCACAGCCCCCTGCCGGTTGTGCGAACACCACACCAGACAGCAAAACAGAATCAAACTCAAGTGTTGAAGATTTTTTGATTGGTAACAATATGTTCTGTAAGGGCGCCTCAGGAAGCAGGGTGGTGTCCATGTGCAAATAGTCATGCTAAATTTGTCAAAAAACTTTCAATCTTTTGTTTTTAAGTGTAAAAATAGGCAAATATTTATTTTTGTCTATTCATGCATTTCAATCACACGCTTTTTCGTTTCTTTTTTCCTCTTTTTACTTTGTGTGCATCGCTCAGTTGTGTTGCAACAGGCCCGGATTCATTTCCTGAAGCAAGATCCAGCGTGAGATCACACCCTACAGTCGCGCCCCACACACAAGTATATCCGATGGTCCCGCAAGTCACGCCTCCACCTCTGTTGCTTCAACTGTCAACAGGTGGAAATCATTTGCCAATCGAGCATCCAGGCTATTATACCGCTTTTGGGCATAATCAGGTGCGTCAAGTGCCGCCTTATGGGGCACTTGAGGCTTTTGATGAACGTACACTTGTCTACAGAGCGGCTCCTTACATGGCCTCAACCTCTGTTCCTCCTTTAAGACCTGTTGCTCGAAAAGCTTACGCTGGAACGCCAGTATACAGACCCAAACCTGTGTACGCGCCGCCCCCAGCGCTACCTTTGTCTCCCCCTCCTCCGTTGCGTTTATTGCATCACACTTTACCCTCCCCTGTGTCGCTGGCCTCCTCTTTGTCTCAAAGTCATGCTATCAGTGAATCAGACGACGATAGGGCAACTGACACACCACCAGCTTTGCCAAGGGCGGTTGCGTGTACGCCAACGTATGCACAAAAAACACCTGTCTCTTCTGTGGAGGAAATGGATGTGGATCCTGCAAGCGCTTACGATCCAAGAGATTTTGAAAGCGAGGATGACAGTTTCAGTGAATACGACCCCAAAGAGGATGAACTCTTTGAAAGAGATACTGACAGTGATAGAACGCCGCCGCCCCTCGCAAAAAAGAAGCTGCAAGCGAAAAAGGCAAAAAAACAACCTCGAAAGCAGGCATCAAATCCTGGCAAACAGCCTGCAAAGCCTACAAACGTGTCGTCGCCTTCAGCGTCTGCTTTAACGGCAGACTGTCACAGTAAGCAAGCTCGCCATCTCATTTGGAAAAGGGGAGCTGTGTGGCAAAAAGGTGTTTCGGTTTTTAGACGTATCGTCGATTTGCCAGAAGCGGAGAGGGAAAAGCTGATTAAACAGGCGCAAAGTGGCAAGCTCACAACGCGTGATCTGTCAGAGGAATACCATGTGTCCCCGGTATCCATTTCGAAAATTCAAGGATCTTGTTTGCTTCGTGGGCAAGCAACCTCCCCACTTAACGACAGCGTTATACAAGAAAAGATTCAGGCGTGCGTCGCGCTTTTGAAGAAAAACTTACGCCGCCCACAAGATTGTCTCGCAAAAGATCTTGAGATTACGAAACACGCTTTGGTTAAAAACATTATAGGTCCTGCCAGAGAAAAACTGAGGGAGTACGCTTCCACAACAACGTATAAAGGCAATGTGTGGGCGCTTGGCACGGGGTGGAAAAAAGGTGTTTCAGTTTTTAGACGTATGAACGATTTGTCAGCAGAAGAAAGGGAGCAGTTGACGCAACAGGCTCAAAGTGGCCAGTTCACAAACGGTGATCTGTCAGAGAAGTACCATGTACCCCGTTCGTCTATTTCGAAAATTCAAGGGAGCCGTGTGCTTCAAGGGAAGCAAGCCCCTTCACTGAGCAGCACCGCAAGACAAGAAAAGATTAAGGCGTGCATCGAGACTTTCAAGAAGGATCCACGCCGCCCACAAGCCTGTATAGCAAAAGATCTTGAGCTCGATATAAGCTTTCTGCGTAACCATATTATAGGCCCTGCCAGGGCAAAGATGAGAGAGCAAGCTGAAGCACAGCAAAAAGATACTTCCAAAGCGACGCATGGATCTTCTGGGCAGCGTGCGTCGGCGCCTTCTGATGCTGCGCAGGGGCCACCTGCAAAAAAGCGTCGCACGGGCCTCAACACAGCGCGCGTGACACAACAAGCGCAAGCTGAAGCACAGAAAAAAGGCACCTCCAAAGCGACGCCTAAAGGCAATGTGTGGGCGCTTGGCACGGAATGGAAAAAAGGTATTTCAGTTTTTAGGTCTCTACAGAACCTCACACAAAAAGAGCGAGATCGTTTAGACAAAGAGGCTCGATCAGGTGCGCACACAGTCGACGAGCTGTTAGAGCGTTTCCATGTCTCACGCGGCACGTTGTCCTCTATGCGGGGAACCAAGTTTGTCTTTCAGCCCCCCAAAAGAGCCCTGTCCCTTCTTGAAAAGCAAAAGAAGATTGATGCATGTGTTGCGCTTTTAAAAAAATACCCAGGTCGTTCACTTACATGCGTTGCAAAAGATCTTGGGCTCACAAACAACAGTCTGTATGGCCACATTATAGGACCTGCCAGAGAAAAGCTGAGGGAGCACGCTTCCACAACAGCGCATAAAGGTAATGTTTGGGCGCTTGGCACGGGGTGGAAAAAAGGTGTTTCGATTTTTAGACGTCTCGCCGATTTTTCAGCAAAGGAGAGAGAAGCGTTGACGCAACAGGTTCAAAGTGGCAAGTTCACAGCCGAACAGTTGTCAGAAACTTTTCACGTTTCTCGCACTACCTTATACGGCATGCCAGGCAAGCGATTTTATCGTTCAAAAAATGCAAAGCTGTTAGATCCCGTTGTAAAACAGAAAAAGATTAACATGTGCGCTAAGCTTTTAAGGAAAAACCCTAACCGCACGCATAGTTGTTTAGCTAAAGATTTGGATGTTTCCTACAATGTGTTTCGCAGAGAGATTAAGGAAGAGGCGACCGCTCTTGTGGGAAAATAGCTTTCAAAAAGCTCTTCTGGGTAGAGCATACAAGTCTTACATATAAAAATATTCTATGTGCGATCCAAAGCACCAAGAAGCAACAATTTCGCTACAAGGCATCACGTTTTGATGCCTTGTTTCGTTATCACCTTGCAATTCCACGCACACCCTATATCATCCTATCTGGTGTATCGATCGCGCACGTTAATAATCCTTAGACTGCCAAGAAAAAAGTCATCAAATGGTCATCAAAATAGCGAGAATTGAGCAGACTTAGGTATATGTCAATCAACGAGCTTGTGCTTTTTTTCTAAAAAATACTTTGTTTTCAATGAGTTCAGCGTGGTGCCCGCTGCCAGACTCGAACTGGCACAACCAGAGGTCGACAGATTTTAAGTCTGTTGTGTCTACCAATTCCACCAAGCGGGCCTCCACAAACAAAATCCTAAAACATTTTCAGCGCTGTTGAAAGAGGAAGCCGCAAAGTGCGACGCAGCTAAAGGCTTCACGGTTAAACATTGACCCATGCCGGGTGTTCGCTTAAAAATAAAGGGTACGCTTTAAAGGCCGGGTGGCAGAATGGTTATGCAGAGGACTGCAAATCCTTGGATGTCGGTTCGATTCCGGTCCCGGCCTCCACGTACGTTCTCTGTTTCATGCTGTTGCGTGGCGTTAATGCACCGGCGAGAGGATGCCCTAACGGTTATTCCGTTTGTGGCCACTGGGAGCTTTTGCAACATCCATTGACCAGACCCTTTTTTTTAGGGGTGTTTTTTGTTTTGTGGCTTTGCGTTTTGTGCCAGCCACAAGGGTGTTGTGTAAGTTTTTTGCGTGCGATACGCTTGGTGAGCTTTCTGTTGTCCAAAGCTTTAGTTGAAAGCCGACGACACCATACAGCGCTTCACCCTCTTTGTATCCCGGTAAACCAAGATAAATGGCTTCTGCCTCTTTGATGTTATCAGCATTTGGAATGAAAAGCTTGTAATAGGGGATCCCTTGCTCATTTTCGTCGCTGAGCATCTCTTTAAAGGTTGCAAAAGGGCAAACAGATGTAACCTTGCAAAGGCAGCTTCTATCTTCTTGTTTAAAATTGATAAAATCTGTCTTTTTTATTTGCTGAAATCGCTCCTTTCGAAGACGCCCCTCCCATGTTTTGATGCCTTCTTGAATCTGAGAAAAGTAGGGGTTTCTTACGTTGACGGTGTGAGTGATGGATGCTGACAAAAAGGGCTCCATAGTGTTTTTCTCTTCTATATCGATGGCGCAAAGACAAGAGAATACCATAAAAAAGGCGGTATAACGCCAAGACATCGTGTGCTCTTCCCTGTTTTTTGACGATTACGTTATTTATCTGTATGAGACAGCAAATACTCTGTTGCACCAAGTGTATTATGAAAAGTGAGCTTTTCTTCAAAGCCTTGTTTTTTATAAAAACCTAAGACGCCGCTGCTTTCAGAGACTGTTAAATGACACCCCAAAGCGCCCTTTTCACGTGCTAGCGCAAAACACTTTTCAACAAGTTTTGTGCCCCATCCATGGCCTTTAAGGTTGGGGTCATCAGGGTCAAAAAGGGCAAGCGTTTTAATTTCAAGGCTCTTTTTGACATGATATTGTGCAAATTCGTCAGTTGGATTGTCTTTGTATAATAACAAACCAAGGGGGCACCTTTCTTTAACCAAAACAAGACATGTGCGATCGATGCCTTCAGCAATTTTCTTTAACGCTTTGGTTTGATCACCATAAAGCGCTTGAATACGTTCGTTAAAAAACTTGTTAACAGTAAGCCAATGGGGTGAGGCTTGTGTGACGGTTGCAAAACAAAAAGGCTGGTTTGGTGTGTCTTCATACTCAAGTCGGGCGCAGAAGAGTGGTGTGTGGGGTAAGAAAAGTAATGCGAAAACAATAGATAAAATGAAGGTGCGTTGCGTTTCTTTCAGCAACAGCCAAGCGGCGTGTCTATTTGTGAGATGTATTGTTAATTCTTCATATATTAAAAATATTTTTATCTAAAAATAAAATATAAAATATATTTTTACAATATTTTTATTTTTTAAAATATTTCTTTGTTTTTTTGTAAGGTGTGTTAACAAAATTAGTTTGCGGGCTGTGATGGGTGTGCTTTTCGTTTGGCATGTCTTCGGTCTTGAAGGCGTGGTTTTTTTGGCTTAGTGTTGGGGTCAAGAATGCATTCTGTGGCCTTGTTTATGCCGATTAAAAAGCTTCCAACGCATCTTGTGAATCAAATTGCCGCGGGTGAAGTGGTTGAAGGGCCGGCTTCTGTTTTAAAAGAGCTGATTGAAAATAGCCTTGATGCCTTGCCTTCTGCCATTGATATCGACCTTGGGGGTGCAGGCTATGGGTTTATCCGGGTTTATGATGACGGCAAGGGCATTCCCAAAGAGCAGCTTGCGCTTGCGCTTGAGCGGCATGCAACCTCTAAAATGTCACAGCACGATTTGTTTGCCATCAACACTTTGGGATTTCGGGGAGAAGCGTTGGCGGCCATTGCCTCTGTGGCTCATTTGACGCTTGAAAGTCGACCGCTGGCGCAAGAGTTTGCCTATAAAGTGACAAAAGATGTGACCAAGGCGCGGCCTTCGAATGGCGATTTTGGCACATGTGTTTTGGTTGAAAATCTTTTTTATCAAACGCCCGCGCGCCTTAAGTTTGCAAAATCTGAGCGAGCCGAGCGTTTGAAAATTCGCCAACTTTTATGGCGTTATGCCTTGGCCTACCCCTTGGTTCGTTTGAGTGTGCATGAAAAAGGGACGCTTTTTTTTAAAGCCGATCAGTGCACTGTTGAGAAGGATTGGCTTGATGGCGTTGAGCGTCATGCAAGGTGTGAGATTGCCCCTCACATCAAAGCGCTGCGGGGGGAAGAGGCTTTTTTGACGCGCCTTACTCATTTGTTTCCGCAAGTGCCCTCAAAAGACTTTCTTTGGGTCAACGCAGAAGAGAATGGTTATCGGGTTTGGGGTGTTGTGGCGCCCGCCTGTTTTCATTTTGCAACGCGCGCGCAGCAGTTTTTCTTTGTGAATGGGCGTCCCTTAAAAGATCCGATCCTTTCTTTAGCCTGTGCAAAAGCTTTTGAAGATATCATGATGCATGGCCGTTTTCCGGGGGCAGCGCTTTTTTTAGAGGTGCCCTTGGCCAAGCTTGATGCTAACGTGCATCCTGCAAAAGAAGAGGTGCGTTTTGCCGAACCGCGGTTTTTGCAAAGTTGGCTAATACGGGTGATGCAAAAACAGTTGCATCGTCCTCTTTATACAATGCCAGTGGCACAAGACCCCGATGCGCCTTCTGCCGTGTCGGTGCCTCAACAATCTTTTCATAAGGTGGAGGGTTCAGAAGAGGAAGCGCCGCCCGTTTCAGCGATGATGGTTTATGAGAAAAAGGCGCCCGATCATTATCTGCAAAAGACAGTGGGTGAAGCTGACAATCATCTTGTGGTGCAGAAAGAAACTAAGATGTCGGGCATGGCGGCGGTGTGTGCTGCGGCCCATGAAAGCGATGTGCAAAAACTAGATGGGATTGTGCACCCTTTGGGGCAGGCGATTGGGCAAATTCATCAAAGCTATATTGTGGCGCAAAATGATGAGGGACTTGTGATTGTTGACCAACACGCTGCGCATGAAAGATTAGGCTATGAAGGTCTTAAAAAAACACCTGCTGCTTTTGACAAGCCAACTATAGAAAGTTTGGCGGTGCCTTTGTTTATCAAGGTGTCGCATATACAGGGCGACACACTGTTGCCCTTGCTGCCTCTTTTAAAGCAAAAGGGGTTTCATGCCGAGTTGCAAACCGCAACAACGCTGTTGGTTTACAGTCAGCCTGTTTTGTTAAAAAAAATAGATATCGCAAAAATGTTTCACGATCTGGCAGAACATGTCAGCTTGTTTAAAACACAAGAATCGGGTGTTGAGTCATCACAAAAATTGTCAAATGTGTCTTGTGTTGACGAAGAGGTTATGCGTTTTTTGCAACGCCTTTTTTATCACACGTTGGGGAACAAGGCATGCAAGGCAAGTATTAAAGCTGGTCAAAGCCTTGCGCTTGAAGAGATGAATGCTTTGTTGCGCGCCATTGAAAAGACGCCCCGTGCCGGCAATTGCAACCATGGAAGACCGACCTATCTGAACCTCTCGCGTGCCAAACTTGACAGAATGTTTGAGAGGAAAAGTTAGCAAAGAAGACATTCTTGCCAGAAACATCTTTTATTCAATTTTTTATACTTGACTTTTTGGAGTCATTCTGTTTTTTTACACCAAATAGATAGGGAGAGCTTCATGAATCTGGTTTCTTGGCAAGTGGTGTGCCCAGTGGGCAGGCTTCAGCGTTTTTTGTGGATTTTTTCATGCTTTTTAGGTGTGTTGTTGCAGCTGTCTGATGGCGGGTGTGTCGCTTCTTTTCAGCAGGTTTTAGGTCATGCAAAAGCGTATGCTGCTGATCAAAACCAAGTGGACGTTAAAAAGGAGACCTTGTTCGCACGTTCTTTTTCAAAGGCGATAAATGCGGCTGATAAAAATCTTGTCAAGCAAATCATGCGTCTTAGCATGGCAATGCGTTTTAAAATAGTGCAAGATTATCCGCAGTTAGATGCAGCCTGTGTGAAAGAACACAAATCCCTAGGGGTCGCGCTTTTTTTTGATAAAAGCTACTCTAAAGATGAGGCCGTTCGCGTGCTCTTGCGAGAAGCCTGGCTTTTTTCACGTGCGGCCCGTTCTTTTTTGTCGATTCTTTTAGAGACCGATCTTGTGGGTGTGGATGCGCAGATCAAAAAGCGTCTCTTTTTTTCAATCAGAACTTTTTATGACGAAGCAGCCGCGTTGGGGCGCCGAGAAGAGGCCTATCATGCAGGGATTTGCTTGATCAAAGGTATTGGTGTTGAAAAGAACGTGCCGAAAGGCTTAGCGCTGCTTGAGAAAAGCGGACGTTATGGGGCCGAACGTTATTTAATGGCCCATGCGTGGCAAAAAAACCAATCAGACAAGGCAGCTTTTTATTGGAAAGCCTTTGTACGCAAACGCCCTTATAGGCGTTTTCAAAAAAACGCCCCCCGCTCTCTTTAGCGCAAAATGCCAACAGAGGCGGTATGTTTTTTTGCGCTGAATAGGCCTAACTTTCAGTGGTGGTCTCGGCCACAAACTCTTGATGCAAGTTGGTTGAGTGACGCACGCCGACGTGTTGGTAGTTTTCTGCAATCCATTGTTTTGCAGTTTTGCGCCCTTCTTCAAACAGTTTTTCCATAAAGGGCCAACTTGTGTTCAGGGCACTTGACAAGCTCATTGTGCTAAAAAATTTTTCATTACGAATCAAGTGAATATTCAGCTTTTTGATCGATTCATCTTGAATGATGCCCTTTTCAATCAAGCTGGTGACAAAATCAATAGTGCGCATCTCGCGCATCAGGCACGCATTGTAGGTGATCTCTTTGTGACGCTCAATCACTTCTTGCGCGGTGAGTGGAAGCCGATTTCGGTTCATAACCGTTAGCTGCACAATCACAATTGAGCTGGTATCACATGCATAAATAAGCGGATAAATTGCTGGATTGCCCACAAAGCCACCGTCCCAATAGTTTTCTCCATCAACTTCAACGGCTTGAAATAAAAAAGGCAAACAGGCCGATGCCAGCATCTTTTGTGGTGTTAAGGTGTCAAGGGTAAAAAGCTTTAATTTGCCTGTATTCACGTGTGTGGCGCACAGAAAAAGTTTTAAATGCTTGGCTGATTGCAAAACAGTGAAATCAAAAAAATCCTCAACCAAATCGCGCAGCGGGTTAATATTTAAAGGATTGCTTTGGTAAGGCGATAAGATGTTTTGCATCAAACGCGTAAAAGTTTGCAGGGGATCAGGTGGTGTGAAAAAATCTTCTTTGGGTGAAAAGAACGCTTGGTGCGCTGCGTTTTGAACGCCAGCATCTGAAACAGCCTTCCAAAAGCGCCGCATTTCGGCGCGTGCACCGTCGATGCCGCCTTTTATCAAACCCTGTGCAAGTGCAACAGCATTCATGCCGCCGGCGCTGGTGCCGCTAAGTCCCTCGATCTCGAAACGGTTGTCTTCTAGCAAGGCATCCAGTACGCCCCAAGTAAAGGCTCCATGCACACCGCCCCCTTGCAGTGCAAGAGAAATTTTCTTTTTGGGCCCCGCTTTTTCGTTTTTAGGTGCGCTTTTGCTTTGGGATGGATTTAAAGAGGGGGGCACTGTCACGCCTTTATCAAAGCTGCTTTAAGACAGCTATCATGACGCAAGGGGGTAAATTTTCGGTAAGATTGTGGTGTCTAAAAAAGAATAGAAAGCGCGCTCTTTGTGAGAAGGCTTACATAGGGCGCTGTTTTTTTGTAGGATAGATCTTTACAAAAGATTTGTTCTATTGCCAAAAGCACAAAAATGACAAAAAAAGATTATTATACTGTTCTGGGTCTTAGTAAGGGCGCCTCTGACCGCGAAATTAAAGAGGCTTATCGGCGCTTGGCGCTTAAGTATCATCCTGATCAAAACAAGGGTGATAAAGAAGCTGAGGCACGTTTTAAAGAGTTATCCGAGGCCTATAAAATCTTAAAAGACCCAGAAAAACGTGCAGCTTATGATCAAATGGGGCACCGTGCGTTTGATGGCAGCATGGGGGGCGGTGGTTTTTCAGGCGCGCCCGGTGGCTTTGACTTTCATTTTAAAACCAGTGGTGGCGGTGGCTTCGATATTTTTGAGGACGTGCTGGATGAGTTGATGGGCGGGCGTGCAAGGGGTGCACGTGGCCAATCGGGTGCACGTCAGAACCGTGGCGCCGACTTAAGGTTCGATATGTCGCTGACCTTAGAAGAGGCTTTTGCAGGTCTTAAAACCGAGGTTTCACTGTCAACATGGGTGGGGTGTGGCACATGCCAAAAAACTGGTGCGCAAAAAGGCGCCAAGCCTTCGGTGTGTCGGGCCTGTGGTGGCCGTGGTGTTGTGGCGTCACAGCAAGGTTTTTTTGTCGTGGATCGTCCCTGTGGAGCATGCAAGGGGATGGGGCAGCGCATTGATAACCCTTGCCGCACCTGTTCGGGCGAAGGGCGTGTGCGCGAGAAGAAAAAGATCGCTGTGCAGATTCCGGCTGGCATTGAATCAGGTGCCAGAGTGCGCTTGATGGGCGAGGGTGAGGCGGGTCTGCGTGGCGCGCCATCGGGTGATCTTTTTATTTTTATCAAGGTCAAACCGCATGACTTTTTTGAACGAGACGGGCGCGACCTTTTGTGCACTATCCCCATTTCGATGATCACGGCTGCCTTGGGCGGCACGCTTGAAGTGCCCACCATTGAAGGCGGGCGCGTGCGTCTTTCGGTGCCCGAGGGCACCCAATCAGGTCATCGTTTTCGTGTGCGCTTAAAGGGAATGTCTGTGCTGAAAAGCACCTTGAGGGGTGATCTTTATGTGCAAACGGCTGTTGAGACCCCCGTGCGTCTTTCAAAAGAGCAAAAAGAGATTTTGAAGCAATTCCAAGAAAAGGCGGACAACCAGCCCAAAGTTTCAAAATTTTGGGACAAGGTGAAATCACTTTTCGGCTAGCCTGCAAGCCAATTTGCAAATAAGCACAAATGCACTTGTGACACCTTTTGAGCGTTTGAAATAAAAAAAGCGAGGCCTTGAAGGCGCTCGCTTTGTTGCATTAACGGTGTTGCTAACCGTCATTAAAGACCGGCTCTCTGACAAGCGGCTGTTTGTGGCTCCGTTGGTCCATGAAATAGGTATTGTTCGGCTGCTGCCATGTCAAGAATCCATCCTGCGTCTTCCAGCATATACAACAGTCCCCTGTTGAGATAAGGTCCACGCGTTTCACCAAAAATACCAGGTGCGGGTTCTAGGCAATTAATGGTGTCACTGCTGGGATGCAGGTAATCAAGGGGAACACCGTTGTCAAATCGCCTTGGGTCTTGTCCACGTTGTTGTACCAGTTGTTTAAAGTACGCAACAGTTTTAGACCCTGTAAAAAAACCGTGTGGTCGCCTGCTATAAACCCAATTCCCCAAAAGATTCTGATAGGGTTCGTGCCAATATGGATTTTGTCTAAAATAGTGCGAATTTTGTAATAGACTATAAAGTGGCAAAAGGAGATGGACCATTTCATGCAGTGTTGTTGTAAGCTGCTCATTCGCTTCAGAAGGGTAGAATTTCTTATTTGCATGATAAAAAGATTGGCCAGTCGGCCCTTGCGACAGATATGGTTTGAGTTGGTTAAGTCCTATCTTATTCCAAGCAACATTGCGGCTGATAGCGCCTTCATAAAAGGTGATGCCTGCTGTGCTGGCCACAGCACTATTTGGATAGTAAGAGAAAATAGGCGCCTCTGCCTGTGTAACCAAATCAAGGTAGGTTACCCCCTTCTCGGTATAGGTCCTGTATTGTTTTTGCTCAATAAAAATTTTTAATTCTCCTCTTGGCTGGAATCGATTCCCTTTAACGATCTTTAGCAAAATATCTTTCGCCTCCCTCAACGCGTTTTGTGTTGCTGGCGTAATCTGACCATGCATGTGCAGCGAAATGTCGAAAGAGTTATTGGGGGTTGTGCTATGTGCTCTTTGCTTTTTATGATTCTGCTTTTGTGATGTCTGGTGTCTGTTGTTGTGTGAAGTGACAGGCTGTTTTTTGGGTGTTGCATCAACTTCAAACATATTCGAGGAGTTGTTTATTAAAGTGCTTGACGGCGCTTTTTGTAGCAGTTTCTCCCAAACAAAATAGCAAGCAACGTGAATTTTTTGTGAACCCCAGTGTATCAACATGCCAGGAAGCTTGTTTGCCATGGCTGAACGAATACCATTGATGATGGTATTTTTTGAAAAGTGGGCATAGTGTGTGATGTCGCCAAAATCATGTCCTTGGCTTGCAATCGTAGCAAAATTCTGTTCGGTAATTATATTTTGAGGCACCTGTACCTGGTTGGCCGTTTGAAATCGCACGAAAGCTGCGGGATCATTGGCAAGTTGTTGAAACATGTTCCATGTATTGATGCATGTTATAGGGTAGGTATGTCCCTGCACGTCCATCAAAATACCAGGCACTGTATTTTGGTTTGCGAAAGAAAGTATCTTTACAATCCATTGTGAGTCGAGATCGGCATAATCTTGAATGTTGCCCGCTGTGAGGTGGTGTCCATAGGCGTCAACAGGGTGATGCGCAATATAATGAATTTTTTGCCATGCAGGCGTTGTGTCTAGCAGCACACTGTCTATTGAGGGATAAAGGGCTTGATTGCTTTCGCCTGAACCAAAAGAGCCATGACTGTTTGTCTGTTCTTCTTGTGCATCATGCCAAACGTCTTGATTGTCTTGTGAATTCTGCACAACGTATTGTTCGTTAAGCTCGACGTTGTTTTGTGCCTCTTCTTGTGTGTGCTGCCTGGTTTTTTGCTTCTTTTTTTTGCGAGCTTCCCAGTTTTTTTTGCCTTGCTTAATCGCATTGTCAACATTGTTTGCAATGTGGTTTATGTTGTTTGCTGCTGCAGCGTTAGGGTCGAAGGTTTCAGGGTTGGGAAGGACCAGGTTATTAAGTGTGGCGTCTGTTGCATTGTTGAATGTGCTGATTGCTTTGGTGCCTCCAGCAATGGCGGTTGTAAAGGCGGGCACCCACCAGTAGCCTGAAATGACTAAACTGCTGCCTACAATGCCTCCGCTGATCCATGCGGCTTTTTTGAGTGTGGTATCACAGGCATTTGAAAGAAGTCGGCTGCACGCATTTGATGGCTGCGTCGTTTCGTCATCGTAGGTGGAGCCATAGGTGTAGCGCCCTATATACTTCAGTTGAGTGTTGTCGGATCGTTTTTCGAAGCATCCAGCCAGAGTCTGCTGTGGCAAAGCCCCGCATAGCAGTGACGTGACTATAAGTGATAAAAATATTTTTTTCATAACAAAAAACATCCTACTTGGTAATAAATAAGATGATTTATATTTATTTTTATCAATTAATGAATATATATTTTATATATATTGGCAAAATAAGTAATATTTTATATTTTTTAAATATAAATAAGACTAATAGTATACTAATTATGTCATTATCTATCTTAATCAATACATTGTGACAATATTTGACTGACGCAGAGTGTGCCATAAAAAGCGAAAAAAGGTATAAAAAAAGAAGCGGGCCCTTCAGGCGCCCACTTCTTGAAGTTTGAGTGTATTTTAGAAGAGGTTTATTAAAGATCTTCTTTTTGGCATGTTTACCAAGCTGATTGTGCATTGTTTTGGTGCATGTATGGCTTTGCTGCATTCCAGTCAATGCAATACCCTACATCTTCTAACATGTGTAAGATGTACTCTTCCAAAGGGGTGCCTGAGGGATTTCCAAAAAAGCCGCTTTCATGTGCTAGTTGATCGATGGTGTTACTAGAGGGATGGCCACCGCTAATAGGGACACCTGCATTGAAGCGGCTAGGATCCAAGTCTCTCTGTGTTGCTAACTTTTGGAAATAGGCTATTGTTTTTGGACCAGTAAAAAGGTCGTCTCCCCGACCATTGCCGCTTTGAAAATAATGGCTTGTTTGGCAGGCTGTGAGTGGGTTGGCGGGAATCTGCTGGCCATTTGGAAGAACTTGAAAAGGGCCTGGAATCTTAGCAAGTGGCAGCAAAAGGTGTCCTATTTCGTGTGCTGCGGTGGAAAAAGGGGTGCCTCCATTCCAGTAATCAGAGAACGATTGTTGTTTGAGATCATCTAGCGTAATGCTTCCGCTTTGAGTTGCTGCCGTATTCTGATAACAGCGTTCAATTCCTGCCGCTCCTAAAGTGCCCCCCGGATTGGCATAGTCTTGATTGAGATATCCTTCCTTGACATCAATTGTCAGCCGAATGTCCCGGCCAGATTCATGCCCTGTGATAATTTTCTGCCACATGTCTGCGGCCTTTTGTATGGCCTGACTTTGCATTTGTGACATAGGTTGAAGGCGCAGATTAATGTTAAAAGAAGACTGACAGTGCGTGCTGTCGTCTTTTTCCGTTTCAGGTTGGCTGAGTTCTTTTATGCAAAAATCCCAGACGCGGGGGTCTGAAACAGCGCAAGACTGACCTTCTGAAACGATCTTGATCTCTTTAGATTGAGAGTCATCAGACCATTCTTGTGATCGCACCATGATTGCGCTGACTTCTTCTGCTGTAAGATCTTGAGCTATTTCCAAAGAGAGTGAGCCGTTTTGCTGTAGCTCTTCAATAGCGTCTTCTATGAGGCACTGGCTTAATTTTGGCGCTTTAGTGCAGTCGAAAGAGGGGGCAGGGATGCCATTGCCTGCAGGTACAGCAGAATCGTTTTGACCACTGAAGGGCGCAAGGGTGGTAGACGCTGTAGGTGCAACGGCGGTTGCCACTGCGGGCACCCACCAGTAGCCTGAAATGACTAAACCGCCGACTACGATGCCTCCGGTGATCCATAAAGCCTTTTTCCATGTTTTATCACAGGCACGGCTTTGCATAAGGTCACTCCATGCGCTTGAAGCGGTGTGACCGGCATTTGAAAGAAGTTGGCTGCACGTATTTGGTGGCTCTGATTCGCCATCGTAGGTGTGGACAGATTTGTAGTTCCCGTAAGTAGTCATTTCAATGTCGTCGGATCGTTTTGAGTTTCCGAAGCATCCAGCCAGAGTCTGCTGTGGCAGGGCCGTGCATAAAAGCGCTGCGGCTGTCAGCGATAAAAGTGTTTTTTTCATAAAAGTGGTGTCCTTTGCAGTAAAACCTGTGGACGACACTATGTATAAATTTAAGAATTGAAATAAATTTCACTTATATATTTATAAAAAGTGAGCTATTTCAAATTTTTATCTAAAAAATAATTGTTTTATATTATATAAATAAAATTAAAATGACTTATGGTGTAAAAATATTTTTTAAGATATTTTTATTAATCTAAATATAGTATTTTAACTTACTTGATGGCTTTTAGGTCAAAAGAATGTGTGTCAGCTATGATGACGGGGGCATAAAAAAACACGGCCCCGTTGCATGGCGGCCGTGCTGTAAAGTGATTTTTAAAGTGGTATGTGTTTAATGCCAGGTGTAGGTGTTGCCGTCGGCATCTTTTGTATCTTTGCCTTCCATAAGGATGTTCCACGGCAAATTCCACTGCGAATTTAACTGCTGCATCCTATAAAAGTACACATTGGATCCGTTTTTACGCAAATACTTTTTTTCTTTGTTGTAAAGGTATTGTGACCAATTGTTTCCAGCTTCTATCCTTTGATCAATCTTGTGTTGAGGGATTGCGCTGATCATCTCAAGGGTGATTGCTCGCGCATTAACAGCTTTGTCAATGTCTGCATCGCTCATTGTGTTAATCGTCCCTGTGCGACAAAAGTTGACATCAGTTGGCATTTCAACGCGGCAGGGAATGCCGTTGTCGATAAAGTAGAAGGGGGCGTCTGGCGACGGGCGATGCTCAAGCCAGTGCTGGTTGACTTTTTGTTGTTCGGCTGAAGAAAGTCGGCGAAACCCGTCTGCATGAATCAATTCTGCTTGATCAATATGACCTAAAATACCTTGTGCCATGGGTGACAGCGTTGTTGTCGTTGTGGTGGTCGTCGTTGTCGTTGTGGTTTCAGGTTGGCTGAGCTCTTCCACGCAGCGTTCCCAATCATTGGGGACTAAAGCAGTGCAATCTCTGTTCCCTGAAACGATCTTGATGCCGTTAAATTGCGGGCCATCAGACCAGTCTTGTGATCGCCCCATGATTGTGCTGACTTCTTCTTCTGTAAGATCTTGAGCCCTTTCTAAAGAGAGGAAGCCCTTTTTCTGTAGCTTTTCAATAGCATTTTCTATGAGGGAGTTGCTTGGTTCTGGTGTTGTGATGAAGTGGAGAGCGGGGGAAGGGGTTGTGCCATTGTGGTCAAAGATAAAAGAATCGTTTTGACCACTGAAGGGTGCAAGGGTTGTTGCTGTAGGTGCAATGGCGGTTGCCACTGTGGGTAACAACCACGGGCTTGCAATGGCCGTACCGCCGACCACAATGATCCCGGTGAGCCATGCGGCCTTTTTGAGTTTGGTATTACAGAGAGGGTGTTGAAGAACGGCATTTCCTGCGCTTGTAATGGCGTCATAGGCGTTTGAGAGTAATTGGCTGCACGTATTTGATGGCTGCGTCGTTTCGCCATCGTAGGTGGAGACAGAGGCGTAGTTCCTGTAAGGATTCATTTCAATGTCGCTGGATTGTTTTGAGTTTCCGAAGCATCCAGCCAGAGTCTGCTGTGGCAAAGCTCCGCACAGCAGCACTGTGGCTGTAAGTGATAAAAATATCTTTTTCATAAAAAGTGTTGTCCTTTTTAAAACACATGAGCAAACAACACTATCGATAAATTTAAAATTTTAAATAAATTTTATTTATTTATTGATAAAGCAAGAAAATCTATTGGAGGGCGCGCATTTTGTGGTGCTTATTTTTAACGCCTAAATAGCTTATAACAGTCTTGTAAAACTAATTTGTGGAGGGCATTTTCAGTGAAAAAAATTTTATTAGGTTTTTTTGTTGTAACATTTATTGGTTGTTTTGGTGTCAAGGGGTACAGCCAAAAACTTTCTGTTCTGTTTGCGGGCACAGCAAATCAAAATTTGGCGCGCGACGTGGGAAGATTGCTGGCATTGCCTTTGGCGCCTGTTGCGATGAAGCGCTTTGGTGATAAAGAGATTTTTATCGACCTTTTAACAAGTGTGCGCGGCAAAGCCGTTTGTGTGGTGCAGCCCATGGCGCCGCCGGTGAATGATGCCTTGATGGAGACACTTCTGTTTATTGATGCTCTAAAGCGGGCGTCGGCTGAAAAGATTATTTTGTGTTGTCCTTATTTAGGGTACGCCCGGCAGGATAGACGTACAACAAAACGCTCACCCATTTCGGCCAAACTGGTGGCCAGCTTACTTGAAAAGGCAGGCGTGCATCAAGTGGTAACGGTGGACATGCATGCGGATCAGATTCAGGGTTTTTTTTCGGTGCCTTGTGATGGGCTTTTAACCACCGAGCTTTACGCGCGTGATATGAAAGAGCGTTTTCAGAACCAGTCATTTGTCATCGTGGCGCCAGATGTAGGGGCTTTGCGGCGTAATCGTTTTTTGGCTAAAAAGCTGGGGTGCGATCTTGTGGTGATTGATAAAAGGCGCGATGCCGAAGGTGTTGCAGAAGTGATGAATGTGATCGGTAAGGTCAAAGGCAAAATGTGTATTTTAGTGGATGATTTGGTGGATTCGGGCGGCACGCTTTGCAAAGCAGCCGCTGCGCTGATGGCAAAAGGCGCGTCCTCTGTGCATGTTTATTGCACACACGCTGTGTTATCAGGGTGTGCCAAAGAGCGGCTTGAACAGGCACCGATACAAAGTTTAACAGTTTCAGATAGTATCTCGCAAAGAGAATTGCCCCAAAAATTTCGGGTTATCTCTTTAGCACCTTTATTGGCCGACGCGCTAAGGTGCGCTTTATAGGGTGGCAATCGATGTTTTTGATGCAACAAAGCGTGTGCGTTTACAGATTTTTTAAAAACGAAGGCGTGATGCTTGGGTCACATGAAAGGTGCCCATTGTTGTTTTGCAAAGCATGAGGGCAGTCTTTAAAAATATTCTCGCTGACCAAGGTGGGGCGCTCTCGGCCTTCTTTGTTGGTGCAGATACAGGTGAAGGTTTTACAGCGGTCATCCATTTGGCAGTCACGGCACGATTGCTGAAAAGAGCCGCTGAGTAAAGGACACTTCGCGCCTGCGCTGTGCAAAAAAGGTGCGTTGTGTAACAAAAAGCCTCCTAAAAAGCATAGAAGCCTTAAACAGGTTGCAGGTGTCATGTGAACGCTCGTGTGAGAGATGTTTTTTTTATTATCTAAATTAGATATTTAAAAAAGACTAACCGTGAGCCATGGGCGGTTTCTTTTATGCGGGTGGATTGTCGTGTTGAAGAATATAGTGTGCAAGGTGTGGTTTTTTTTGTTCGAGCAGTTCTAAGAAGTTTTCAAGGGTTTTCTCTTTTTCGTGATACGCGGGGCGCA
>JBAJNL010000007.1:0-39959 GCA_036881885.1 Holosporaceae bacterium | reverse complement strand
GCCATGGGGTATAACGAAGAGCGCGGTGATGTGGTGGATGTTGTGAACTTGCGTTTCCAAAAACCCGAAGAGCTGCCCGATGCACCACAAAGCTGGGTGCCACCCCTGACGCAAGATCACTGGATGCGTCTTTTAGAGATGGCGCTTTTGGGGATTTTGGTGCTAGCGCTCTTTTTCTTTGGCATTCGGCCTGTTTTGATGGCGCGCCTTGCGGTGAAAGAAGCCGAAAAAGCGGCCGAGGCACAGAAAGACGATGAGCTAATGCCGGGTGTTAAGGGTGGTGAGGCGGCTGAAGCCCTTGAGGTAGGGCAGATGGAAGAGACCCTTAAGGGTTGGGAAAAACTGCCCGATAATGAGCTTTTGGATTTGGTAGAAAAATTTGTGGCCGAAGATCCCGAAAGAGCGGCCTCGGTGTTGCGCGTTTGGATGAAAGGATAGCGGGATGCGTATTATTGAAAACCGTCTCACCTCGGGCAAAGATAGATCAGCCGCTTTGGTGCTCAGCCTTTCTGATGACAACAAAAAAACGCTGTTCTCTAAGCTGAAAGAGCGTGAAATTTGGACGCTCTCAGCATCCATGTCTAACTTGGGCGTTATCGAACCTGCCGTGATCAAAAATGTTTTGATGGACTTTTTGCATCTTATGCGTGAGGGCAGTGCGGTGACCGGCAGTTTTGATGGCACCAAAGAGATGCTTGAAAAGCTTTTGGGCAAAGACAAAGCCTCATCCGTTTTAGATGGTGTGTCGGGCGATGATGACGGTGTGTGGGAGCAGTTGTCCGAGGTGAATGTTGAAATGCTGGCGCAGTTTCTACAAAAAGAGGATCCACAAACGGTTTCGGTGATTTTGTCACGCATTGCCCCCCAACGCTCGGCCAATGTGTTGGATGTTTACGACAAAGATTTTTCCGTGGGTATTTTGATGCGCATTTTAAAAGCTGCGCCCATTAAAGGGGTGGTGTTGTCCGAGATTCAAAACTTTCTTAAAACCGAGTTTATGGAAGAGTTCAAGCGTGGCGGCGATGTGTTTGATTCGCACAAAGTGGTGGCCGAAATTCTGAATGCCTTTGATCAGCAAACATCAGACAATTTCCTTGATGTGCTTGATAAAGAGGTGCCCGAATCGGCCGCGCGCGTGAGATCGCTTATGTTTACCTTTCAAGATATGCTGCGCATTGATCGCTCAGACATGCAAAAAATTATTGCAGCTGTGGATAAAAGTGACTTGGCCATGGCGCTTAAGGGTGCCACAAAGGCCATCAAAGATCTGTTCTTCAACAACATGTCCGAGCGTGCCGGCAAATTGCTTCAAGATGATATGGACTCCTTGGGATCTGTGCGTTTAAGCGATGTTGAAAAAGCGCAGCGTGAGATGCTTAGTATCACAAAACAGATGCAGCGTGATGGTGAAATCACCATTCCCGAAGCAGGTGAAGATAAGTCGATGATTTCTTAAGGGGAAAAAACATTTCTTAAGTCTATGATTGAAAAATATCTCTTTGATCACTCGTTTGATGTGTCTGATGAGTTGACGCGAGAAAGCGTTGGTAATAATCGTGCTGCTGCAACGGCAAGCGCTCCCACGCGTGTTCCGCAGTCCCAAAATCTTTCGCAAGAGCGGGTGCAACAATCTGTTGCCACATCACCGGCCTCGAATGATGCTGAACCTTTATCTGCGCGTAGCTATGAAGAGGGTTTTCAAGAGGGGTTTCAAAAGGGCCGTGCCTTTAAAAGCCAAGAGTGCAGCGAGGTGACGGCAGCTCTTGTGACAAAAGTGTCCGAGACACTTGAAAAATTTTATGCCCAGCTTCAAAAACAGCGTCTTGAAAGCATTGACATGACACTTTTGATGGTGCGTCAAATTGTTAGCAAGGTGTTTCCGTCGTTGCTTGATAATTCAAAACTGGCTTTTGCCGATCTAAGGAAAAATCTTGAAGGCGTGCTGCAAAATGTGCAAAAGAAATCCATTAAAATTACGGTTCATCCCGAAATGGTGCCGTTTGTGACGGCGCATTTTAAGACAATTCCTGATTTATTTTTTGAGGTGCTGCAAGACGCAACGCTTTTAAAAGGAGATTGTCGTATTGTGTGGGATGAAACGGGTGTGGACATTCTGAAAAAGCGTCTGCTGGACGAGGTGAGTGCTTTGCTGAGCAATGTTGAAAAATTGGCAAAACCTGAAACATAAAGGTGACTTTTTATGAGCGAGAACGAAAACATCACTGACGATCAAAACCTTGCAAATCCAGGCGATGCCAAAGCACAAAAAGCCGCTGAGCAAGGATCTTCAGATGCCCAGTCAGCAAAACCTGAAGGTGCATCGGGCCTTGAAGAAGTTCCCTTTGATGAGGCATCAAAAGAGAAGGCCGCCAAAGGGGACGCCGGGCCACCCGATGACAGCTTTGTTGAAGCCATTTACAGTGTGCCCGTTAAAGTCAGCGTGCTGTTGGGTAACTCAAAGATGCCTGTCGAGCAGTTGGTGAAGCTGGGTCGCGGTGCTGTGGTGCAGCTGGATAAAAATGTGGGGGATCCCGTTGATATCATGGTGAACGAGCGCCTGATCGCAAGGGGTGAGGTGGTGATGATGGACGGTGCGTTGGGCGTTTCAATCATTGAACTTGTTAAAACAGGAGAATCATAAGCAATCGTGTCTGTCTTGGTCGTTGGTCATCTTGAAAGCGTTTTAGGTGATGCCTTAAAAATTCTCTTTGAAAGAGGGCATCAAACACTGCATGTCAGCAACGCTGACAAGGCGCTTGCCTTGATGCGCAAGGGATGCAGCTCTGAAATGATTTTAATGGACGTGGCCGAAGATATTCCCGCGTTCTTAAAAAGCATGGCCGCCGAGCGGTTTTCATGCCCTGTGATTGCCTGCAGTCTCGAGGCCATCGATCGTGATAAAGTCAAAGCAGCCCTTGATGCCGGTGCCAAAGAGTTTATTCCGTTTCCACCCGATGCGCATCTGATTGCTGATATTTTTGACGCCTTCTATCAGGCCAAACAGTCATTTTTGTTTAAAGATCCTGCCATGACAGAGGTGGTGGGTATGGCCGATAAAATCTCACAAAGTGATGCCAGCGTTTTAATCACAGGTGAATCAGGTACTGGCAAGGAAGTGATGGCACGCTATCTTCACCAAAAAAGCGCACGTGCCAAAAAGGGCTTTTGGTCGGTGAATTGTGCGGCGATTCCCGAAAACCTTTTAGAATCCGAGCTGTTTGGGCATGAAAAAGGCGCATTCACCGGGGCTGTGGCGCGGCGTATCGGCAAGTTTGAAGAGGCCAACGGCGGCACATTGTTGTTAGATGAAATCAGCGAAATGCACCCAAGACTGCAAGCAAAACTGCTGCGGGCCATTCAAGAAAAAGAAATTGATCGCATCGGTGGCGGCAAACCTATCCCCGTGAATTTCAGGTTGCTGACCACCAGCAATCGCGATATGCAAAAGGCCATTGCCGAGGGTGATTTTCGAGAGGACCTTTATTTCAGAATCAGTGTGATCCACCTTCAGTTGCCCCCGCTGCGTGATCGACCCGATGACCTGGCGCTTTTGGCCAATCACTTTATGACGCACTACAGTGACGTCAACGGTATTGACCCAAAACCAAAACTGTTAAGTGAAACTTTAGACTTTATTAACCATTATGAATGGCCTGGTAACGTGCGCGAGCTTGAGAATGTGATGCATCGTGCTGTGTTGTTGGCTTCGTCAGATGAAATTCACCCGCAGCATTTAGGTTTATCGCTTGAGGGTCAGGGGGTCTCGAACACCAATAGCCCGCACGCATTAGAGGGGTTAAAGGCGAACAGCAGTGAGGTGGCGCCGCTGGTGGGTCAGACGCTGGCGTCCGTTGAGCGCGATTTAATTTTGTCCACATTAGAAAGTTGCAACCAAGACAGCATGCGTGCGGCCAAGTTGCTTGGGCTGACGCTGAAGGCGTTGCGCTTTAAGTTAAAAGAGTATGAAAAAAATTTGTCGACAAAAAATGCACCTGGCTTGGCTTAAGGGGCTTCTCCTTTGTCAGGCAACCTTGTGTTTAAAAGGGGTCTCTTTTGAGGTCGCTTTGGCAAAGGAGGGGCGATGATACCTTTTCAAACAATGGTTATGGCGCCTTTTGGAAAGATCCCCAGTGTTTTGCGCAAGGGCGAGATCTTTTTTTCGCTGGCACTGATCAGTATTTTGGTCATTCTGATCTTACCGCTTCACAAAACGCTTCTTGATGCGGCTTTGGCCAGCTCGTTGGCGTTTTCGGTGATGGTTTTGATGACGGTGTTATTTTTAGAAACGCCTCTTGATTTTAGCGTTTTTCCAACAGTGCTTTTGGTGTCGACCATGCTGCGTTTGGCTTTGAACGTGGCCTCGACCCGTCTTATTTTATCAGATGGGCACATGGGTGTTTTTGCAGCGGGTGATGTGATCAAGGCCTTTGGCTCGTTTGTGATGAGCGGTAATTTTTTGATTGGCCTTATTGTGTTTGGTATTTTGGTCATTATCAATTTTGTGGTGATCACCAAGGGTTCAGGACGTATTGCCGAGGTGGTGGCGCGTTTTAGTCTTGATGCGCTGCCGGGTAAACAAATGGCCGTTGATGCCGATTTGTCGTCGGGGCTTATTGATCAAAAAGAAGCCAAGCAGCGGCGCGCGGTGATACAAGAAGAAGTCAACTTCTATGGTGCCATGGACGGTGCGGCTAAGTTTGTGCGTGGTGACGCTATTGCTGGCCTGTTTATCACCTTCATCAATCTTGTGGGTGGCATGATCGTTGGGGTGTTTCAAAAGGGTATGAGCCTTTCTGAGGCTTCGTCCACCTATACGTTGCTTACGGTGGGTGATGGCCTGGTGGCGCAGGTGCCGGCGCTGATTGTCTCGGTTGCGGCTGGTATGCTGATTTCAAAGACCTCTTCCAAAGGCACAGCCGATCAGGCGCTTTTGGGGCAGTTTAGTGCCTATCCCGTGGCGCTTTTTATGAGTGCCTTTTTCATGGGCGTTTTTGCGTTGTTGCCCGGTTTGCCCGTTTTGCCGTTTTCGCTGCTGGCGATGGGATGCGCGATGATAGCATTTTATGCGCAGCGTAAAGAAAAGCCCAAACCTGATGGCACCCAAGCCAACACAAAACCTGCAGAAGAGGCGAAAGAGGAAGAAAAAACGCCGCAAGAAATGCTGGTAATGGATGAGATCAAGCTAGAGCTGGGCGTGGGCTTGGTCGGTTTGATCAAAGATCCAACCCTGTTGCTGGGGCGCGTTAAAAAGGCGCGTGAGGCGTTAGCACAAGATTTTGGCTTGATTATTCCAACGGTGCGCATTGTGGATAATTTGATGCTTGAAACCTATACCTATCAGCTGAAAGTTAAAGAAATCAAGGCGGCCACGGGGCGCATTTTGCCCGGCAAAGTGATTGCCTTTGATCCTGAAGGCAAAAGACCGCCGCTTGTGGGTGAAGAGGGCAAAGAGCCTGTTTTGGGTCTAAAGGGCACCTGGATCGCTGAGGCTGATAAGCAAAATGCCAAAAAGAAAGGGTACGTTGTGGCCGACGGCAAAGCCCTTTTGGTCACACACATGATCGAGGTGATCAAGGGCTATCTACCCGATCTTTTATCGTACAGCGTGCATCAGCAGCTGATTGATGGGCTGCCCAAAGCGCATCAAAAACTTTATGCCGATATGGTGCCGGTTCAAATTTCAGCATCAGTGGTGCAGCGCGTTTTAAAAAATCTTTTGGCCGAACGTGTATCGATTCGTGATTTTCCAACCATTATCGAGGCCATTTCAGAAGCCGTCTCCTCAAGCAAAGATGCTGGCGTGATTACCGAGCGCCTGAGGCAGTTCTTATCGCGTCAAATTAGCGCTAACTACATTACGCGTGAGGGACGCCTGCCTGTTGTGGCGCTGTCGGCGCGTTGGAGTCAAGAGTTTCAAAATGCGCTTTCAGACGATAAAGGGATTGTGCGCTTTGCCATGCCACCGTCGCGCATGAAGATGTTTTGGGAAGATATCGCCAAAACGCTTGATCTTCCCGAGGTCAAAGCGTACGGCCCCAAAGTGCCGCTTTTAACCAGTGGCGTACTGCGCCCTTACGTGCGTGATGTGGTGCACAAGGTGCGCCCCGAGCTTGCGGTGTTGTCGGATCTTGAGGCGGCTCCCCATTATCCCATCATGGTTGCGGCCGAAGTTTAACAAAGAATCAGCATTTTTGTTTGTTGACTGCGACGCGCATGCCCCTCAATTGTCATTGCGAGGAGCCCTTTTGGGCGACGCGGCAATCCAGTGTGCTTTAGCCGCCAAAGATGTTTTTAGGTGCTCTTCTTGTGCTCAACTGTCATTACAGTTGTCAAATAAAAGACAATCTGTTGTTTTTTATTGACTTTTATCTTTTTTTACAAACACTTGTGTCAAGTGTTTTGCCTTTAAGGTCAGTCTTATGATGACAGTAGCTAGCAGATTTTTCGTTTTATCTCTCTCTTTGGTTTTTTGTGGTTTGTTGATGGGTGGTTGGCCTACTCTTTTGGCGATGGACCCTGAAACAGCTGAAACACCAGTCGTTGCCACACCCACAGCCTCCCCTAATGATGTGCCTGCAAACAACATATCTGCAAGCGCAGCGCCGGTACCTGAGGCATGCGCACTCAAAAAAAACTTCGACCCCTTAGACAGGACAGACTTGTGTCACACCTTTGATGGGACATTCAAGCATTCTCACAATAAAAAGCACCTCTCATTTGACGACATCGGAAAACTACAGGCATTCTTAGACGCGGTTGATGAAGGAAATGATCCTTTTGAGCAAGAAACGCCTCTTTGCTGCAACGGCTTCACGATAAAGGGTAATCTTATATGGAAGGTTCTCGAACCTGCGCAAGACGAACTTTTGCAGCGCTTAAAGGATTATTGCAATAGCACGAAACGTGACTTACACCTGTGTGATCGCGGTGACACATATAAGGGAAAAAAAAACGACGAGCAGCTTTTTCAGTTGCCCATCACGTACTTCGAAACATGGGAACGCATGCCTGCACGAGACCCCCAACTTCTTATAAACTGTAAAGACACGTTGCGCATGCTGCGAATTATGTTTGCCGGTCATAAAACGGCTAGGCCTTTTGGGGCTCTGGAGAACCTTGAGTCTGTTTATATAGCAGACACTCTGTTTTACAACCTAAAAGCTTTTGGCCGTTGTCAAAAACTTCATACGGTTTGTCTTCAGGGATCTGCCCGTCTAAAAGATCTTCGCCCCTTAAAAGATCTCCCGAGCTTACGCCACTTGTCTCTTGAAAACTGTAATCAAGTTGTTATAACGGATTTGCTTACCCCTGGCACCTTTCCGGCGTTGCGCTATCTTTGCTTAAGTGGTGGCGTAAAAGTTAGCCAAGTCGCCTTGGCTGACTTGCACAGAAAGATAGCAAAGGTCGTCATCAAAAAATCACCAGCGCGACAACGACCTTTTTAAAGAACGCCTTTGGGTTGTTATTGCGAGGAGGAAACCACACTTCCGACACGGCAATCCGTCATGTGCTTTAGCGACTTAGCTGTGCGCCAAGTGGATCACCGCAGGCTAATGCCTTTGCGATGACGGTCGGTGTAATCACGGTGTGTGCTTAATCCTGTCTAAGCCTTCTTTGTTTTGTCTGCTGTAGACTGAGGCGAAGGAAGGGCTTCAACCTTTTGCGTTGTTGGGGTTTTCACATGTTTTTGTATCAAGGTATAGGCGTCTTTGTACCACAAGTTTTTTGGAAAATTATGTGCTAAAACTTGTGCGGTTCTGTGGGCTTCATCTTTAAGGCCCAGCGACAGGTTGCATTCAACCAGGCGATACAAAGCCTCGGGCGTGTAAACCGACTTATTAAAGCGGTCTGTTACACGTTGAAAGCGGCCAATGGCACCGATAAAAGTGCCCTGTCTTTGATAATAGCGACCAACAACCATGTGGTGCGCGGCCATTTGGTTAAAGGCAAAGTCGCGCTTAAAGCGGGCGTCTTTCGCATAAATGGTGTTGGGGTAGCGGTTGATCAGTTCATTTAAAGCGTCAAAGGCAAGTTCGGTGTTGATCATGTCTCGGTCAACGCTGCCAATTTGTTCGTAAAAGCACAAAGCTCTTAGGTAATAGGCATAGGCGGCGAAGGGATGATAGGGGTGTAAATGGGTAAAGTTTTCTAAAATGCCAATGGCCCGCTCATAATTTTCATGGCGGTAAAGCGCATAGGCTGAAAGCAATTGTGCCTTGGGTGCCCATTCTGAATAGGGGTATTGTTGTTCTACCTGATCAAACTCTTCTGATGCTTTTTCAAAGCGCTTTTCTTTCAGCTTGCGCATGCCTTCCTGGTAGATATCGTCAAGGGGACGCTCGGTATAAGGCGTCTCTTTAGAACACCCCGCCAGCAAGGCACCCACAAGGCAAAGCACACCATATTTTGGCGCAGCTGTTTTAAAAGGTAAAAAAGAAACCCATCTCATAAAGAAAGCATTGCGTGATCGCCGCCTGATGTCAAGCAAGATCACATGACGCAAGCTTAAAGCACAACGCTTGGTTAGAGGATGAGGCAAATGCTGTCATTGCGAGGAGGAATTCATTCCGACGCGGCAATCCCGTGTGCTTTTGCCGCTGCAGTATCTGGCATGTGGATCGCCACAGGCTGCGCCTTCGCGATGAAGGTCTAGATAGGATCTGATGGCTTTTGTGCCTTGCATCAATCCTTATTTTTGTCTATCTGTTTTGAGAAAATAGAAGAAAAACAGATAGATATGTTGATGTTCAGGGTGGTTTGTGGTGTTGTGGCGGCCGCTTGCGTGATGGTGGTGTTGTCTCATGTGCGTGCCATGGAATCAGGTGACGCGCATGCAAGGCCTTTCAAAAAGCATTGCAGTGAAAAGAGTTTTACAGAAGAGGTGTCAGAGGCGGCGGCGTCTGTCGTCTTGCCGTCTACCTCACACGCAAGTGATTTGTCGCATATGCGAGACTTGCCGGTATCGGATGAGGTTGAGTGCATCACGTTCAGCAAACACATCAATTTTGAAAAATTTCTTGATCAAGAACAGCTCGAGGATTTTGCAGACATTTCTGCGAAGACCATTTGGGTTGATCACAACGCAACAAAAAAGCTTTTGCGTCAGCCTCAAGCGTGTGTGGGTCAGATCAAAGCCCTTATGCAAGATAGGCGCTATCAGTTTACCTTCGAGCTTGTGGTGTCACGCATAGACCGTCTGCAAAAGCTTTTGAGTGAAGGGCTTTTGCCAGCCGTTATCACATTTAAGGATCAAGCCATCAGCGATCTTTTGCATCCTGACTATGCCGCGCTTTTGCAGCATGTAAAAAGCCTGATGGCAAGCCATGCTTTAACCATCAAGGGAGAGGCCGCTGAACAGATTGCAGCGCAAGTGCTTTAAAGCTTGCTGGGGATCAATCACAGTGATGCAAAAAATCTGGTGGGTGCTACTGGGATTGAACCAGTGACCTCTGCCGTGTGAAGGCAGCGCTCTCCCGCTGAGCTAAGCACCCGCTCTGTTCTGTTGATTCTCTAAGCTTGCGGGGTGTGTGTCAAGACGATGGCTGCAAAAAGCGCGCGGGCTGTGACAACGTGACTGTGACAGGCGCGTGATCTGAAGGGCGCTCAAGGGACCGGATATTGCGGCTGACGTGCCCTTTAACAAACAGATCGGCGGCTTGTGGTGATAAAAGCAGATGGTCAATGCGCAAGCCGTTGTCTTGATCAAAGCCGCGGGTGCGATAGTCCCACCAGGTAAAGGCATTGGTCGCATCGCCTGTGGCGGTGTCTAGGGGGTCTTCAAGGCCTAAAAAAAGCATCGCGCGATACCATTGGCGCTCTTTATCACTGCACAAAATGCGGTTTGACCATTTTTTAGGGTCATACACATCGCGATCGGTGGGGGCCACGTTAAAGTCGCCGCCTAAAATAAAGCTGTCTTGCCGCTCAAGGTGCGGCTTTAGATGGTTTGTAAGCGCTTTGAAAAAAAGCTCTTTGGCCTGATATTTGGCATGTCCAACGGCCTCGCCATTGGGCACATAAACCGAGGCTACCCAAACGCCGCCCGTAAAGGCTTCAATGTAGCGTGCGTCCTTTAAAATGGGCGCGTTTTCACCTGTGTGGGGTATGCCACGCGTTACCTCTTCAAGGGGGTGTTTTGAGACGATGGCCACACCGTTGTAAGATTTTTGTCCATGAAAGGCGACGTTATAGCCCAAATCCTCAAGCGCCTCGGCCGGAAAAGCGGCGTCTTCAACCTTGGTTTCTTGAAGAAGCAAAACATCCACGCTTTCTTCTTGCAAAAACTGAATCACATGCGGCATGCGCGCTCTTAACGAGTTCACATTAAAGGTGGTGATCTTCATGCTTTATCTTTGCATGGCAAGGCACGCTCTAAAAGCTTGGCTTGCTGCGCTACTTTTTTATGCACCTCTTGCTGCTGCTTTTGCAACACTTGCGCTTCATCCGTTTGCTCGGTGGGCTTTTGCGCCAGCTGGGCGCCTTGGGTTTTCAAATTCTCTTTCAGCACTTCAAGGGCAATACAGGCACGCTCAATCTCGCCCTTGTTTTGGTGACACAGCACAATTTTAAGCTGTGCTTCAAGGGTTTTGGGGTGTTGGGGCCAGGCACGCAAAAAGAGTTGAAAAGCCTTCAAAGCATCGTCATAAGAGGCTTCGGCAAAAAATGTAATGCCTTTCCAATAAAGGGCTTGCGGCACATAGCTGCTTTGGGGATAGGCTTGCAAAAAAACCTCAAAAGCCTGGCGGGCCTTGGTGTAGTCTGTTTCTTTTAGCAGCTGCAACGCCGTGTTATAGGCCGTTTTTTCATCGGCGGCTGAAGCGCCAGCCGTATGCACAAGAGCAGCTGTTTTGGCCAAATCTTTTGAGATATCATCGCTGACTAGTTCTTCAAGGGTCGAAAGGCGCTCGTTCAACTTCTCGACGTTTTGCTCAAGGGCATAAAGGCGCTGTTTGCACGTAAGGTTTTCAGGTTGCGGTGTCAAAGGGTGTTGCGCGTCTTCGACCTTCACGGCCTTGACGTCATTTTTGGCTTGTGTTGCTGCGGCCTCTGCCGAAGGCGCAGGCTTAGGGTCGCTTTCAGCCTCTGCATAAAGCGCGGTGCTGCCGATCAAGCACAGCCAAAGCGCTTTTTTCAAGGTAAAAGGCTTACAAAACGAGGACATGGCTTCTGGTCGCTCTGTTATTCACACATTCCCTTAGGTGCTAGCACGATTGTTGCACAAGATCAACCGAGCAAGTGAAAAAGTCACTTTTCGACAACAAAAGAGAAGCGCACCTAGGTGTTAGAGGCAAGGGGATAGGTTTGTGGTTACTGTTTTAAGGCATGTTTGGTCATTGGTTATGTTTAAAAAAGGGGGTAGTGCTCGTGCACAAGGCCTTGGGCGCGCACATGGTTTGTGGCGTTCAGTGCGTTTGGGTGCACCGAAAACGGCTGTTAAAACGCATACAATGCCACCTTTTAAGCGGGTGCGCTTAGAAAAAGGCATTTCGCTGTCTATTGCCGAAAAAGCGATGCATTTGCCCACGCAAACGCTTGAAAAAATCGAGTTGGGTGAGTGGGAATCGCTGCAGATGCATCCTGTCTTCTTGGCCAACATCTTAAAGTCTTACGCAAATTTTTTGGGAGTGGCGCCGCAAGAGATTCAAAGTTTCTTGCCAAATACACAAGATGTGCCAAAGAAAACGTTTGACTATCAAGAAGCTGAAGAAAGCCTTTTGCAAAAAAAGCGTCATGAAAAACCAAGCCCTTGGTCGTTGCTGGGGTGTTTTGCCTTTGCTTTCTTGTTGTGGTGCGCCCTGTCTTTTGCGCATTACAACGAGCAAGAGGTGTGGACAAAAAGTCCTGCCGTTAAACTGATGAAAGCAAAACTGCTGTCACAGTACCCGCAACCTTAGCGCTTTAAAGAACATGGGTTGATCAAGCGCGCGCCTATTGGTAAACATAAGGAAGTCACGTGCCTTAAAAGAGACGCTTTTTGCGGTGCGTTTTTTTGTTGCGACTTCTATGAATGCCGAGAGGAAAACCAATGACGCGTCGCTTTAATCGCCTGCATGTGATGCCCATTGCGGTGCTTGATGTGGGAACGACGAAAACGGCTTGCTGGGTGGTGCGGGCGCAAGAAAACGGCGGCTTTCGCGTGATTGGGTCGGCCTATCAAGAGTCACGGGGCTTCAGAGCAGGATGTGTCTCTGACTTAGGCGCTCTTGTTAAGCGCTTATCTGATGTGGTGCATAAGGCTGAAACGGCGGCCAAAGAGCGCGTGCGTTATGCCGTGATGAGCATTGGCGGCCCCTTTCTTAAAGGGCAGTTTAAAAAAGCCAGCGTTCCCCTTTTGGGCAATTATGTCACCAAAGAGGATATTGCGCGCCTCAAGGCAGATGCGCAAGTTCACAGTCATCCCAAAGAAAATCACATTTTACATGTGCTGCCTCAGGGTTATACCCTTGATGGGCAGGGAGGCATCGAGCAGCCAGAAGGTATGCTGGGGCGCACGCTTGAGGGCACTTTTTATGTTCTCTCGGTCGCAAAACAGCATGTGCAAAATCTTTTAATGGCCATTCAAAAAGCACATCTTGAAGTGCTTTATGCGGTGGCGTCGCCTTATGCCGTTGCGCTGTCGTGTCTTAGCGATGACGAACGCCAGCTAGGGGCCGTTGTGCTGGATATTGGTGGCGGCGGCGTGTCTTTAAGCGGGTACAAAGAGGGTGCGTTTGCGTTCATGGATTATGTGCCCGTGGGTAGCATGCATGTGACCAAAGATTTGGCCTATGGGCTTGATCTTGAAACAGCGCTTGCCGAGCGTGTAAAAATTCTGCAAGGCTCTTGCATACGCGGAGGCAGCACCTCGAACATGTCTTTTTTAAGAAGGCAAGATGCGGCGCTGCAGCACCAGGCGCTGTCAGATGAGCGGCTTTACGATATTATCTTTCCGCGCGTTGATGAAATCTTAACGCTTGTGAAGCAAAAACTAGATCAAGCATCGTATTTTAAGGTACCAACATTGCGTTTTGTTTTGGCCGGTGGCGGCAGTCAACTTGCGGGGCTTAAAGAGGCATCACAAAACTTTTTTGGATGTCCTGTGCGTTTGGCCGAAACCAAAATGCCCGAAGGCGCCTCCGAGGCACGCACAGATTTTGCCACTATAGCAGGCATGGTTATTGACATGGTTGCAAGAGAAAAGCAATCATTGGCCCAAGCTTTTTCTGAGTCATTGAAAACAAAATCGTTTTTTAGGCAAATCACTTCTTGGTTCAAAGAAAATTTATGATATCGTTGGTGAAGGATTGCGTTTTTCAAGGTGAAGCGACAGATTTTTTGAAAAGAGGAATGAAATGGAAAAGAAAAAAGATCAAGGTCCAACGCTAACCGTTGTTGGCGCAGGTGGCGCCGGGTCTAACGCCGTGAACAACATGATTCGTTCGGGGCTTGAGGGTGTGAACTTTGTTGTCTGCAACACTGATGCGCAGGCACTGCAGCAATCTTTGGCTGACGTTAAAATTCAGCTGGGCCCTGAAATTACGCAAGGACTGGGGGCCGGTTCGAGGCCTGATGTGGGCAAAGCCTCGGCTGAAGAAAGCATTGACGAGGTGATGTCGCATCTTAAAGGCGCACACATGATCTTTATTACCGCAGGCATGGGCGGCGGCACAGGCACAGGGGGTGCGCCTGTTATTGCCAAAGCGGCGCGTGAGGCGGGCATTTTAACCGTTGGCGTTGTCACCAAACCTTTTCACTTTGAAGGCTCGCACCGGATGCAGTCGGCCGAGGCCGGCATCGAGGCCATGAACCAGTGCGTTGATACCTTGCTTGTCATTCCCAACCAAAATCTTTTCCGCCTTGCAACCGAAGGCACAACCTTTGCTGACGCCTTTGCCATGGCTGACGACGTCTTGTATTCGGGCGTGCGCACTTTTACCGATTTGATGATCAAACATGGTCTGATTAACCTTGACTTTGCCGATATTTGCGCCGTCATGCGTGAGATGATGGGCAAAGCCATGATGGGCACAGGCCAGGCCATGGGCGAGCGTCGCGCCATTGATGCCGCCGAACAAGCCATTTCGTGCCCCTTGCTTGATAGTGATATCACGATGAAGGGCGCGCGTGCTGTGTTGATCAACATCACCGGTGGTCCTGACATGACGCTGTTTGAAGTGGACGAGGCCGCCAACCGCATTCGTGAAGAGGTGGACCCCAGTGCCAATATCATTTTTGGTGCCACGTTTGATCAGTCGCTTAATGGCGAGTTGCGCGTTGCTGTTGTGGCTACGGGCATTGATGCCGAAGATGCCACCCAAAGCACCGCCAAAGAAGGTAATTTTAAGGTCACGCCGCGCTCGGTCTTTCAACTAGATGGCAAAAAGGCCAAAAAGCAAGAACAGGCTGCTGAAGAGTCCGATGGCCTTTTCGCTGACAAGCAAGTAAAAGCTGCACCTGAGGCGTGGACTGAAACGCCGGGTGATGTGCCGTCAAAAGATTTGCTGGGGCGAAAGCACAACGTTTTTGCAGAAGAAGCTTATAACATGGCGCAAGAAGAAACCTCAACCGCTTTGTTTGAGGCACCGCAAGAAGAAGCGGTTGAAGGCTTGTGGGGCAGGCCGCAAAAAGAAGCGCCACAACCAAAGCAGCCCACAAAGCGTCGCTCTTTTAATTTGCTTGAAAAGCTGGGCATGCGTCGTGCCACGGCCACAGAAGAAAAGCCGGTCGAGCCCACAGCGCCTGCCGCGGCATCGCAACCGCCATCAGACAACGTGGCTCCCTTAAAAAAGGCGTCTTTAAAGCCTGTTGAGCAAGAGATGCCGCAAGCCAATCCCTTGCCCGCAGAAGAAGACACCGAGGTGCCTGCCTTTATGCGCTCGGGCAATAAGCGCTAGCTTTTATTGAGGAGGGCAGCCAGCGACACAAGCGTCGGCTTCTTATAGGCGTTGTGTCAGGAGGTTTTGATGTCTTGCAACAAAGTGCATGCCACCGACAAAGGCTCTGGTCTATGCTGCGGACGCTTATCTTTTTTTTTTTTTTTTTAAAAGGCACTTCTCACCGTTCGTAAGTTTGGCAATTGTTTAAATAAAATCAAAAAGATAAGAGGTCTTTCTGCTGCAAAGGTGCCATGCTCATTGCGTCATCGCGAAGGCGCAGCCTGTGGCGATCCACATGCAAGGTGCTTAAAGCGGCTAAGGTACACGTGGATTACCGCGTCGACACAAAAGTTTCTTCTGGCAATGACATGCGATTCGGCCTAACCGGGTCTCCCAAAGATCTTCTCAATGACAATTTAGGGATCCTAACATGTCATTTTGAGCATCATCGCTGGCAGGGGTTAGCCTTCATTGGGAACTTCATCGTTTAAAGAGAAGGGCTCCGGCCCGTATCCATTTATGTCATCGAGCAACATTGTGATGTTTTTCTCTTTGCAGAACGCCCTGATGGCGGCCATGTTCTGGGGCTTACGATCAAGCACCAATCTTTTGAGCGCGGTCAGCTGTTGCAGTTTTAACAGCAAATCTGGGTCACGTGCTGCATCTTCTTTAAGCTCAAGATGTACCAATCTTTGCTGCTCAGGCACTGGGTCAAACAGTGGCAAAACCCTACTGTTAATTAAATGTTGTACTTGAAGCCAAGAAGCTGTGGGCATCAGTTGAGGGCATGCTGTAAGATCTAAGTGTGCAAAAGGCGCACAAGGGCCAAACACTTCAAGAACACAGTTGTTTTGTAAAGACAAAAATGTAAAGTCTTGACAGTTGTTTAAACCATCAATTTGTGTAAGGTGGCGGCAGTCATCGATACGCAGTGTGCGGTCTGCTGGGTTTGATCTATCCTTGAAACATTCAGCCAAAATAATTTTTCTAATATCACAGCGGCGGATATTTATCTGCTGCAGGTTGGAAGCCGTGATCTGCAGTGTGTTATCAAATTTCCAGCCAGTGACCTCTAAGCATCTTAGGTTTGTGGGCTTAGTCAAAAAAGGTATCTCTGGAAGCTCTAAGTTGTATAACGTAAGCTTTGTTAATTGGGGGCACTGCAATAAAGGTTCGACGCTATGCAGATTGCCAAGCTTTTGAATATAAACCTCTTGAAGGTTTTCTAACAAGCCTAATGCTTCTAAACTTTCAAGTCTTGGAAGGTGGGACAGTACAACTTTCCGAAGGGTTTTGCTTTGGCCTATATCACCAAGGTTGGTTAAAAACTTGTGGTTATAAACATTTAGAAAGTCTAGACTTTCACAGTGACCAAATCCATTAAGAGTCTCCCAATCGCATTTATGAAGTGTAAGGCTTTTTACGTTTTTTAGCTGTTCGAACAGTAAAGTGCTTTCACTATGTTCCGTGGTTACAGAAAGTGTGGTCAGATGTGTAAACAGATTAAGTGGTTCGAAATAAACGAGTCCTTTTTCACCAATCTTTAAATCGGTCACAGGCAGGCATGCAAAAGGCGCAATCTCTTCATACTTGGTTTTGTTTTCTTCGTTTTGTACGCTAAGAGACAAGCTGTTGCCACGGTCATAATGGGCCTGCATGGCTTGTTCAACATCTGCAAGCATTAAAGCCGTCTTTGGTGTGATTGTTGCTGACGGTTCAGTTACAGTGCTTTCCATGTCTTCGGGATCGGACATTGCTTGCGCAGTTGCCTTTTGTTGTTGTAAAAGGCTTCTTACGATTTGGGGCGCAAGGATAATGTTCCCAGAAAAGCAATCGATAGGGCGAGTGCCTGAAGAATTGGGCGCTATAAAAGAGTCGAGAGAAGCAAGAGAGCGCAGGTGCAATGTGTCGAGTAGAGAAAAGATGTGTTGATCATAGATATACTTAAAGCGCTTGCACACCTTGCTCCATCGCACCATGTCTAACGTATCAACGCCTCCATCTGCGTCCATGCTGTAAAATTCAAAAATCAACCCAAGCATATCGTCTGGTAAAGACAGAACTGACAGGGCGCTTTCTGCTGACGGCAGTGGGTTGCTGGATGCAGCAGGCGCTGCTTGTGCCTCTTGTAAGTTAGGATTTTGAGGCGTACACACGGTAAGTGTGTCGTTACCCTGCACTTGCGTATCTCTTATCGCCCAAAGAGTTGGAAAATAAAAACAATAATTATATAAAAAGATAGAAAATATAAAAACAAGACGACAATACATTGTAATAAAATAGATTTTTTAGAAATAAACTGATTAATAAATATCAAGAAAACACAATAAAATCAATAATATATTTTTTTTTGACAAATGGCGTTTGCAGATAAGCGTGTTGTGATCGTAAAAATGGCTAACGGGCGTGTCGTTGTTTTGTGATCGTCATCGCGAAAGGTCAGTGGATCCCTTTGTCACCATGACTGGCTGCAACTTCCTTCGTCATCGCGAAGGTGCGCAGCGCCCCGCGCGATCCACTTGCAAGGGACTGAAGCGGCTAAGGCACACATGGATTGCCGCGTCGGAATAAATTCCTCCTCGCAATGACGTGATTGTGACGTCTGTACTTTTTGTGACCGTGTTCTTTCAATCTGACTGATTTTAGGCGCGCGAAGGGTGTTCTCCACCGTCCGCAAGTTTAGAAAATTTTTAAGCAAAATCAAGTCAATAATGGCTGTTGCTGTCACAGAAGTTAGTTAGCTTTTTGATCGTCATCAAGAAGGCTTTAGCCCCGCGCGCTCCACATGCAAGAGTCATTGTGTAGGGGAATGCGATCTGGATCGCTGTTGCTGACTGCGTGTGTTGATTTGAAATGGATAAATATTTATGTACTGTTAACCTATTTTTGTCTTTTATAAATGTAAAGGTGTTTTGAGGAGGTCTTCTGATGCAAAATGTAACATTCAAGCGTTTGATGGTTTTGCTTTTTTTCTGCGGCATTTCTTTATACGGTGCGGGTGGTTTTGTGTCGTCACTTTATGCACAGCGGCGAATGCCATTGCTCACAATGCCGTATCTGGATAAATTTAACCAAAAGTTGATAAATGAGCATCATCAGCCCTCAACAAAAACGGCTCATACAAACGCGTTGTTGAATGACTACAAAGCGTTACGCACAAAAACGTGGGTAGCAGCTGATAACCCCGAGGTCAAAAAAATTGTAGAGGGTATTAACCTTGCAGGCACGTTGATGAAGTCGTTAGCACATTTGCCATCAAATCCTTTGATTGCCCAGCTTTTGGGAGGAGATTTTCAGCCTTATGTCGTCAAAAGGTCTGATCTTAAGATCAAAATGATGTACTAACGTATGGCGCGCGCGCCTTCGCAAGTGTTTTGGTGGGGCGGCGATCAAAACAGTGACCAATTTTTGCCATGGCGAGAACAAGTGTTTGTTTGATTTTAATTAAAAACTTGCTAAACTTGTGAAGGGTGGAGAATGCCTTTCGCGCATTTTAAAGAAAGGTGGGAGCGGTTGTCAGAGACTACAGCCTTCGCGATCATGCACGGTGTGACGTGGCATGCCCCCCAACCGTCATTGCTGTAAGGGTTATGACTTTTGTTTTGACGCGGCAATCCAGTGTGTTTTGGCTGTTTTGTTATTTGTACAAAATAGACAAAACAGTGTAGGTTTTCTGACCGCTGGGCGTTTGAATTTCAATATCGTCATCCACGCTTTTGCCAACAAGGCCACGTGCAAGGGGTGATCGCACCGATAGCAGGCCTTTTTCAATATTTGCCTCATCTTCGCCCACAATGCGGTAGGTGCGTTGTGCTTCGGTGTCGTCGTCTTCAAGCGTAACGGTGGCACCAAACACAATGGTGTCTTGCGAGGCGGGCGGCAGGTTGATCACCTGGGCCGAGGCCAGTTTGGTTTCAATCTCGCTGATGCGTCCTTCGACATGCTTTTGCTTTTCTTTGGCGGCGTGGTACTCGGCGTTTTCTGAAAGGTCGCCGTGACGCCTGGCATCAGCAATGGCCGCAATCAGGCGTGGACGCTCATTTTTTTTGAGCTCTGCAAGTTCTTCGACAAGTTTCTCATGGCCATCGGCTGTCATAGGAAATTTTTGAGCTGTCATTTTCAAACCCCAACTGCTTACGTCGACTTCTTATTTTCTAAATAAACCTCACTGTGGTTGCGCGTTTGCTCAAGCACAAGCCACCATGGTAAAAAAGAACACCCAAACACACAAGTCTTTTTTCGCTTTTGAAAAATGTTTTATACAATGGGTTAGCAAAAAAACAAAGACGGTGCACGCGCAATCATCAAACAAAACAGAAATGAGCCAGGAGCTGACCCAACAATGCTGCGACAGCTGAAACAATGGCTACAAACACCTCAAACAGCTTTGCCGCCGATGCGTCTTGCCAAGTATTTGGCGCAGCGTGATTTTGGCACCAAGCGCGGGCTTGATCGTTTGATTAGCGAAAAAGGCGTTCTTGTGAATGGTGCGCGTGTTTTTGATCCTGCCATGCCGGTGACAGAGAAAGATGTCATTGTGTGTGAGGGCAAAAAGGCACCGCGCACGCTGCCAAGGGTGCATCTTTTGATGTATCACAAGGCGGTCGGGACGCTGACAACGCATCATGATCCTTTGGGGCGCCCAACGGTTATGCAAAAAGTGCGCGCGCATCAAGATGTGCCGCAAAACCAGGCCTTGCTCACGGTGGGGCGGCTTGACCAAAACTCGGAAGGCTTACTGTTGCTGACCAATAGCGGCGCCTTGAAACGCTTTTTAGAGTTGCCTCAACAGGGCATTGAGCGGGTTTACAAAGTGCGGTTTCAGGGTGTTTTAACCAAGGCGCATCTTGCAAGTGCGTTAAAGGGCCTTACGATCGACAAAATAACCTATGCGCCCATTGTGATTGAACGCTTGGCGTCAGCTGAAGCCTCTTTTGGCTGGTGCCGCGTGATCTTGTGTGAGGGAAAAAACCGTGAGATTCGCCGTGTGTTTGCCTTTTGGGGCCTGAAAGTGTTGCGTTTAAAGCGCATCGCCTTTGGGCCTTTTGAACTGGGTGATCTTCAAAAGGGGCAGTTGCGCGACATCACCCACGTTTTGTCGTTTTAAAATCTTTTAAAAACAAATTGTTTGTTGCTATGATGCCAAAAGAAACAATAGGTAACTAAGATGCGTAAAAAAAACGATTCCAAAGAAAAGCCTGAAAAAAAGCGTGCGCAGAACGCCGACAAAGAGGCGCACGAAGACGCAGAGGGCGACCCCTTAGAAGAGCCCAAGCGAAAATCAGCCAAGTCGTCTAAAGTTGCAGGCTTTTTTAATCAGTTTACAACGCGCATCAAGCGGTTTGCCATTATGCTGGTTCTTGCGCTCATTGGTGCTTTTTTGGGGGCTTTGGCGCTGCGATGGATGGATCAAAGGGCGCAGGTTGATAAAGCGTTCTCAAAAGAACATCTTTTGCGTGTACCCACCATTGATGCCGAAGAGGCACCCGAGGCGCACACACAAACCACTGCAACCGAACAAACAGCTTTGGTCGCAAACCCTGCCGCAAACACCGTGCGCGAGGCCTGTGCCAAAGAAGACGGCATTTTTTATCGCAACCTGGTGCCCTTTAACAAGCCCTTAAAGCGGGGCAGCCTTTCGTTGATTTTTTTAGGCCTTCCGCGGGCATTTGAAAACAACAGGCCGTCTTCAAAAGAAGCGCAACGTATGATGCCTTTAATGCCCACTTATACAACGGTGGCGTTGGCGTCTGATGCGCCGCATGCGAAAAAAACCTCGAAAGCGTTGCACCAAAAAGGGTGTGAAATTTTGGTGTTGATGCCCCTTGAATCACAGCATGAGGTGGTCGAGGGTGCGCTGTTGAGCTCGGATACGCAAGAGGGGATGCAAAAGAAACTTGACGCTGCGTTTAAAGCGTTGCCTCTTGCCATGGGCCTAACCCATGTGACAGGTAGTCGCTTTACACAAGAAGATGGGCCGCTGTCGTTGCTTTGCAACCAGTTGTGCGCAAAGGGCGCCCTGTTTTTAGAGACCATGCAAACGCCCAATTCGCGGGCAGATGATGTGGCGACTGATCAGGGTGTTTTAAACGGGGTGTGCGATGCAGTGCTTGATCTTGACAGCTTTGAAGGGGGGGCAACGGTGGATCAAAACACATCAAGTTTTGGCTATCAAAACGCCTTGGTGTTGCTAAAAAAGCGGCTGCTGCGTAAGAAAAACATTATCGTGGCCATTAGGGCAGCTGGTGCGTCAGCGCACCACTTAAAGCACATTCGGCAATTTATAAAAAAAATGGGTGTGCCTTTGGTGCCGCTTTCGCGCGCCTTTTTAAGATAGCGTGCTGAAGATGCGCAAACGGCCGCAAGACTTTTCTTTGGGCGTGGTTCTTGATATCCTTTTGTTTTGTGCCAGAAATGTAAGGGCTTTATGAAAGAAGATCAAAAAAATCTGCTCACCGTCTTTGTCTTGTGCCTTGCCATCTTGGTAGGTGGTGACTATCTGATGAAGTGGCTGCGCCCGCAAACGCCGGCAACACAAGAAAACGTCAGCCTGGCAACTGCCGTGTCAGAAAAGGCGTTGCCAAGCGAGGGATTTGACCGTGAGGATGATCTTCAAAACGAGCGCGCTTTGTTGCAAAACGGCCAAACGCCTGATGGCGCAGAAAAGGCAGCCACCGTCAGTGCAAGCGAAGAGGTCGCACCTTTGATGGTTGAAGCGCCGGCGATTCCTTTTGAAACCAAAACATTGAAGGGCAAGCTGAATACAAGAGGGCCCTTGCTGAATCTGTTGTTTTTAACACAGCATTTTGAAACGGCGGGCACCAAAAAAGAGGCGCGTCAGCCGGTGGCCCTTTTGCAGCCCTTAACGGCTGCGCATCCTTACGAAGTTTTTTTAAGGTGGCATGATCTTAAGGGCCCATCAGGTCTGGTGCCGCCAGCTGATGCCTTGTGGCAAAATGGCGGCAGGGGCGATAACGACGCCTTTGTCTTGTTTTGGCAGCATCCGGCGGGTGTGCGTTTTGAGCGACACATTAGGCTTGATGAAAAAGGCATGTTTTTTATAACCGAACGTGTGATCAACCAAACATCCCAAGCGCTTAACCTTGCGTTGCGGGGCAGCGTGCGCCGCGCAAAGCCTGACATGTCATCGCAAATGCTGGTTTATGAGGGACCCGTTGGCTTTATCAACGGCGCGCTTAAAGAGCTGTCGTACGACGATCTGCAAAAGAAAGGGCAGGTAGTTGAAGAGGCCACCACAGGCTGGCTTGGCATTGCAGACAAGTACTGGCTGGTGGCGTTTGCGCCCGAAAAGCCTTTTGTCAGCTCTTTTAACTATAAAGCCAACGCCTCTGGCAAGGCGGCGAAAACACCTTATCACGTGGCGTTTATGGATCGCGGCATTCAGGTGCCGGCCCATGGCGTGGCTGAAGTGAAAACCCGACTTTATGCTGGCGCAAAAGATCTGCATGTGCTTGACTTTTACGAGACAAGCGAAAATATTTTGCATTTTGATAAAGCCATCGATTTTGGCTGGTTCTATTTTTTAACGAAACCTATCTTTTATACGTTGTCGTGGCTTAAGGGCCTAACAGGTAATTTTGGTCTGGCCATTTTGCTCTTTACGGTTTTGCTGAAATTGCTGTTTTTTCCGTTGGCAAACAAGTCCTATCGCTCGATGGCGAAAATGAAATTGCTGGGGCCCGAGCTTGAGCGGTTAAAAGAGCGTTATAAAGACGATCAACAGCGCATGAGCCAAGAGCTGATGGCGTTTTATAAAAGAGAAAAGGTGAATCCCGTTTCGGGCTGCTTGCCCATGTTGCTGCAGATGCCTTTCTTTTTTGCACTTTATAAGGTGTTGCTTATTAGTGTTGATGCGCGACATGCGCCATTTTTTGGCTGGATTGTTGATTTGTCGGCGCCAGATCCCACCAATATCTTTACCCTGTGTGGTCTGATTCCGCTTGAGCTGCCAGGCTTTTTAACCTTAGGCCTGTGGCCGTTGATTATGGGCCTTTCCATGCTGTTGCAGCAAAGGATGAGCCCGCCACCGGCTGATCCCACGCAGCGTATCATGTTTACGTACGGCATGCCGATTATCTTTACTTACATGTTTAGTGGTTTTTCAGCAGGCGTTGTGATCTATTGGACCTGGAATAATCTGTTATCGATGGCGCAACAGTGGATGATTGGGCGCATGGCCGCGCAAAAAACATTGGCGCAGAAGAAAAAGAGACGGTAAGGCATAGAAGGGAAACAGATAAATGGTGAAGTGCGTGAAAGCAAAATCTGTCTCTAACATGATTGCAAACAATGTCTAAGCATCCTTCACTTGAACAGCGTCTTGCAGAAAAAGGTGTGCAAATGACCAAAGCGCGCAAAGCCATTGCGCGGGCTTTGGATGCGTCAGATGATCATCCAGATGTCACAACCCTGTGTCAGCGTGCATCGGTGCTTGAAAGTTCGGTCAGTATTCCAACGGTGTACCGCGCGCTTAAGTTGTTTGAAGAGCTGGGGCTTTTGGAAAAGCACACGTTTGGGCGCTCGCACGCGCGCTATGAAACGGCAACCAAAGAACAACATGACCACCTTGTTGACCTTGAAACTGATGAAGTGATTGAATTTTCTGATCCCGATATTGAAGCCTTAAAGCACAAAATTGCAAAAAAACTGGGCTATCAACTTGTTGGACATCGTTTAGAACTGTATGGTATGTCTTTAAAGAGTCAGCGTTCGCTGCAGGAGAAAAAATCGTCGTGACAGCTTTAGATGGGGCCGATGCGCCCTTTGTGATCAGGTCGGGTAAATTTCACATTTATGTCACCAACTGCCCTTCAGAGATTCAAGATGCGCAGCGTCTGCGGTATGACGTGTTTTATACCGAATTGGGCGCCCAGGCCTCACAAAGCCAAGAAAAGGCACGCGATGTGAACTCGTTTGACGGTTTTTGCGAGCATCTGATTGTGAAAGACGTGGAAACACAGCGAGTGGTGGGCACCTATCGCTTATTGCGTAGAGACGGCGCGCAGCGCCATGGCAGCTATTATACTGAGACCGAGTTTGATGTCTCAAAACTCAAGGCCACCAAGGGTGAAATTCTTGAGCTTTCACGCGCGTGCGTTGGTAACGGATATCGCACGCAAAGTGTGATGCAACTTTTATTACGTGGCCTGGCCGAGTACATCTTGCATTACAACATCACGTACCTTTTTGGCCTTGGCAGTTTTCATGGCACAGATCCCAAGCCTTTTGAGCACGCTTTGTCCTATCTTTATCACTATCGCTTGGTGGACAAAGGTCACCGTCCCGTGGCGCTGCCCGAGCACTTTGAATCTTTAAACCGTTTGCCCAAAGAGCAGGTGGATGAGAAGCTCGCTTTTCAGCAAATGCCACCTTTGTTGCGCGGATACATTCGTTTGGGTGGTGGTATCGGTGATGGCATTTTTGTGGATCACGGCTTTAACACAACAGATGTGTGCGTGGTGGTCAACAGTGAGTATTTGACGCCAAGATTTGCTAATCACTATAACACGCAAACCGAGCAAGAGCGGCGCTTTACCGTTAATGCAGGTTAACACTCTATGATACGCTCGATGCCTTTTGCTGCTTTGCGCCTTGCGGCCCTCTTGCTTGGGCTTGTGGCAGGATATCTTGTCGTTTTCACAGCTTTTCTTTTGTCATGTGCACAAGGGCAGGCGACAACGCGTTTTGTGTACCGCTCGCTGTGTCGCCTTGCGGGGTTGCGCTTGCATTATCGGGGACAGCCTTTTGACAAAGCAGGCCTGTTTGTGGCCAATCATGTTTCATATTTTGATATTTTAATTTTGGGCGGCTTCGTGCGCACCGCCTTTATTTCAAAAACCGAGGTAGGGCGTTGGCCTTTGATCGGTAGCGTTGCGAAAAAAATGAATACTTTTTTTGTCTCACGCACGCAGCGCGCGCTTTTAAAAGAGCTGAAAGCACTAAGGCAGCGTATTGTAACCGCCGAACATCCTTTTCTTTTGTTTGCCGAGGGCACATCGGGTGACGGTGTGTCGCTGTATGCGTTTAAGCGAGCGTTGTTTCAAGCTGTACCGCTTGGTGAAGGTGCGCCGGTACACGTTCAGCCCGTCTCGTTACACGTCAGCCGTTTGAATGGCTTAAAAGCCACTACGTTGGCTAAAAAACTTTATAGCTGGCGTGGGGACGTTGCGCTTGTGCCCCATTTGTGGAGTTTGTGCCGGCTGGGGACGTTCGATATTGAGATTCTTTTTCACACGCCCATTTCAACGCGCACAACATACAATCGTTCTGAGCTGGCGCAGCGCCTGTGGCACGTAATGAGCCAAGGCGAAGCCACGCTCTATCAACCCGATCACAAAACAGCACCCGCCGCGTAATTAAATCACTTTCCATTACTTTTAAAACGCCTTTGCAGGGCTTAAAAAGCCTGGGGTTTTTCCAATTATGAACGCATTATTTGGATATTTTATCACTGCCTTATTTTCAAAATGCCTTAATTTACATTGTATTTGATTAAAAATAGAATTTTTGCTTTGAGCTTCTTTTCAAGAGGGTGAGGCATAAAAACCATCTAAGTGCTTGTTTTTTTTAAAAAAAATATCTAAAAAAGATAATATTTTTTATCTATTTTAGATTTTTTATGGTGTGTGAACGAGCGCCTTTTTGTGTTTTTTTGTTTTTGGCGTTGTTTTTTTGTGCGATGCAAGTGTTTGGTGTGCAGTCGCCTTTTGCGCCGCCAAAGTGTGACGAGCCTGTTTTAGAGGTCGTGGTGCAAAAACAAGAGCTTGAACAAAGAGATCACGACAGCAGAATCTTTGCCATGCAGATGGGTGGCAGAGAAGATGAGTGTACAGCATCTTTTGCAGATGCAAGCGATATCAGTCTTCTGATACCAGTGAATTGGCGGACGACTTTTTATAGTTTTCTTGAGCAGCTAAGAGCATCTGTTAAAAAGCAAACTGTGCAACAATGGCTACGCATTAAAGCAAAGAATGAAAAAGCGGCCGAAACACTGAGGTTGCTGATTAACCGTGAGAAAAAAACGCAAAGAAAACTTTCTCACTTAAGCCGATGTCTTTTTAAAGAGCGCACTTTGCCTATCGAGCGCTGGCGTTTTGCCGTCAAACAAGTGATCAAGCAATTGAAAGAGCGTGCCCTTGAAATCTCGTTAGATTATGAAGCACAGCAAGATGCCAGCGCTCCTTTTACCACGAATGATAGCGAAGGGATTGAAAAGAAAAGGGCTTTTTTTGAAAAACAGGGGTGGAAAAAAATACAGCAGTCGTCTTTGGAGCATTTTCCACTCTATAATGCAGATCCCGATGAAAAGGGTACGTTGTTGCAGCAACTTGAAAAAAGACGTGCTGAAGAAGACATGGAGGCAGAATCACAGGGGCATAGAGCCTCATTCTGGCAATCCTTGCTGCGAGAGCGCCAGACTTCCATCTCGGTTTTACATCTTGATTATCAAAATCCGCTGATGAATCCGGGGCCTTATAATGTGTTTCACACCATCGAGCTGATAGGCATCGATTATGAAATGGTGGCACCTTTGCTGTTTTTATTCTCGGGTGTTCAGCGGTTGTGCGTTTTTAATAAGGGGTTTCCACCGTTGAAAGAGCCGCTGCAGCTAACATTTTCTAATTTTGACCACCTGCATTATCTTTATTTGTCGTATGATAGCAAACTTTTTGTGCGTGATTATCAAAGCATTGTTAAAAACTATCCAGGCAATAACCTTGAAGACACAAAACGCAAGGTGATTGTGGGGCCTTTGTATGCAAAGCGCGCTAATGGCTATACAGCGGTGCCGGCCGGCTCTCATCCTCTGCTGTTTGATAACTTTGGTATTGCCAACTATCTAGCTGATCGAACACAGCGTTTTTTTTCAACAATGCCCATTGCGAATCATTTTATAAAAGTTGAGTTTTTTGGGCAAAACTCAATCACAGCGATTGATTTTGGGCGAAGACCTGTCTCGTCCAGCGTGCTTGAATCACTTTTGCAGGCGCAAATTGATAAAACCTTTGATCCAGCAGCTTCTTGGGACGAGCGCCTGTCGTGGAGTAATAAATTTTCTGTGCTAGAGTATCTTGATTTATCGGGCACTAATGTGCATGACCTGGTGGTGGCGCGTAATCTTAAAAGGCTGCATACGCTTATTTTAAATGATACAGCCTTAGGGCATACCGTGGATTCGCGTTATCTGCCGCGCCTGCAACGCATTGATTTTTCTTTTCAGCCCTATAGCTTGGCAAGGGCGAACCTGGGGTTTGTCAGAATGAACTTTTTAAACTTTTTAAAAATCAAGCATACCTTTCTACCCATTGTTGTTTTTGCGTTTGCAGTGGGTGTTGTGACATTGCATGAAACGATTAAGGCTGTTGTGACTGCAGCAGTTACAAGGGATGAATAGCTTCTTTTCACTCTTGTGTTCTCTTGAGCCTACTCTTAAAGTGCTTTTTAAAGAAAGCGTTTGAAAAGGAGAGCCAAAAAGATGCAACAAGCCACAATGACGAATAAAACAGTGCTAATTACAGGGGCCACAGGCGGCATTGGTGCATGCTTTGCGCGCTGTTTTGTCAAAGCAGGTGCCAGCGTTGTATTGTCAGGTACGCGTTTGCCCAAACTTGAAGCGCTTCAAAAAGAACTTGAAAGCGACCTTTCGGCAGAACAGCGCCTTTTTTGTGTGCCAGCAGCTTTAGGGGAAGAGGGTGCTGCACAAGTGCTTGTGGATCAATCGTTGCAGCATCTAGGGCATTTGGATGTGCTGATCAATAATGCGGGCATTACCAAAGATGGTCTTTTTATGCGCATGTCTGATGAAGACATCAATGATGTTTTGCAGCTTAATTTGTTGGCTGCTATGCGTTTGGCGCGTTCGGCCATCAAGGGTATGATGAAGCAGCGTTCGGGCAGTATTATTAATGTGTCATCAGTTGTGGCCTCAACAGGTAACCCGGGGCAGTGTAACTATGTGGCGTCAAAGGCCGCGCTTGAGGGATTTTCACGTGCATTGGCGGCCGAGGTGGGCGCGCGCGGTATTCGTGTGAATGCCATTGCCCCTGGCTTTATCGAAACACCCATGACGCAGGTTTTGCCCGAAGCACACAAAGAGGCACTGATCAAAACGATTCCCTTGGGGCGTATGGGCCACGCAGAAGAGATTGCTTCAGCGGCCTTGTTTTTGGCATCAAAGGCGGCATCATATATAACGGGCACCACACTGCACGTGAATGGTGGGATGTATCGCACCTAAAAATCAGCGAATGGCTGTGATGGTTTGAGAGACTGAAAGATCAGAAAAAAACGTACTTGACAGAGATAGACAGGTTAGCGAGAATGAAATCTATCAACGAGAGGATAGAACAGTGTTTGCAGTTTTAAAAACTGGTGGAAAGCAGTATCGCGTGGCCCCCGGTGAAGTTTTTGTTGCCGAAAAGATCGCGGGCGTTAGCGATAAGGGTGATGAAAAGCCATCAGCAGGGCGGACGCATGTGTTTAAAGAAATTTTGTGCGTGGCGTCAAAAGACAAAACACATTTTGGCAAGCCTTTGCTTGACAAAGCGTCAGTGACGGCAGAGGTGATTGATGATGTGCGCTCAAAAAAGGTTTTGATCTTTAAAAAGAAGCGCCGCAATAACTACAGGCGTTTAAATGGGCACAGGCAAGAAGGCCTTTTGCTGCGTGTGAAAGATATCAGCCTGGACGGCAAGTCGCTGTTGGGTGATCTGTCAGCAAAACCTGCGGCAGTTAAAAAACCTGCTGCGAAAACAACCAAGAAGGCCGCCGGTGCCGCAGAAGCTGTGAAAACAGATGCTGCAAAAAAGGCCACCTCTCAACCAGCAAAGGACGCGTAAAAGATGGCACAAAAGAAAGCGGGTGGCAGCTCGCGCAATGGTCGCGATTCAGCGGGTCGCCGTTTAGGCGTGAAAGCCTTTGGTGGTCAGCAAGTTTATCCTGGTTGGATTTTGATCCGTCAGCGTGGAACACGTGTTTATCCTGGTGAGCACGTAGGTATGGGCAAAGACCATACCCTTTTTGCACTTAAAGAGGGCAAAGTGCTTTTCTACAAGCGCCGAGGCCGTTCCTTTTTAACACTTGATGTAGCGGCTTAAAATCGTCACGTTCACTCTGTACGTCATCAAGAAGGCGTTCATCGATATCATCAGCGCGCAGATGTGTCGTTTTCAATTGTCGTCGTGAAGGTTGGGCGGTTTCTTGGTTGTCATCGCGAAGATGCTGGGATGATCTGTGGCGATTGTTCTTCTTTTTTTACTCGCGCACAAGGCATTCTGCACCATTCGCAAGTTTAGCAAATTTTTAAATAAAGTCAATTGTTTTTTACAAACTGTGCTTCGTTGGAGAGCGGCTTAACATCCAGTGTCATGGGTTAAAGCAGTGGTGTGACCTGTTGTTCTGACCCGTACAAAGCGTTGGCGTCTATTTTGCTTGACGTAATGTCAATATTTAACGGTTTGTTTTCTGGTGTGTGTGGCTATGCAACCTTTGTTGCCTGTGACATGGCGTACGTGCATCGCGCGTTATCTCTTTTTGTGTTTGGCCATGTGTGTGATGTCGGGATGTAACACGCCGTCGGTGCGTCAAACGCTTGATGCCACCCTTGCCTGTAAAAGCTTTGCGCTGTATGAGACAGAAGATCGCCCCCTTAAAGTGTATGACGCCAAGGTGCCCGACGAGTTGGATCACTGGTACGAGGTCAAAGCCCTTTTGCGCTATCATCAAACGCTATCGCCTTGTTGTTATCTTTACAGTTTGACTTATGAGGCTGCCAAAAGCACAAAAAAAGACGAGAATGATCAGGTGATCGAGCACATTGTGCACTTGCTTAAAACGCCGGTGCGTTTTTTAAAAGAGCAGCCGGTGTTGCTGCGTTATGCCGAAAAAGAGCCTCTATTGTTTGAATGGATTGCACCGCTTAAAACGTGCCCTGATCTTTAACAAGTTGCAGTCCGTGCCAACAAAAAGCGTTTGCGGGCGACCAGTGGTTTGTTGGGTTAAGCCGTTTTGCTTTTTTGAGTGTCAAAAGCTTTTTTGTAAGGGTGCAGCGATTTATCAAGCTGTGCCTTTTTTGTTTTGGCAAGATAGGCATCAAACCCACCCGCATTTTCAATAATGCGCATGCCACGCACCGAAAGACGCAAACGAATCACACGCTTTAGCGCCTCGCTTGCAAAAGAAAACTGCTGCAAGTTAGGAAAAAAAGGCCTCTTTGTCTTGTTGTTAGCGTGGCTAACGTTGTGGCCTTTGGCCACGCGACGCAGCGAAACAGGGCAAAAGCGCGACATACAATCTTCCGTTCGTTCAAACTAATCTAATAAAAACCATTTTAAAGAAAAAAAAAGCGGCGTCAACCACGCAGTGAGGCGTGTTGCAATAAAAAGTGACAAAATTGTTTCAAGGTGTGCGCGATACTGGTGGAGCCGAGGGGAGTCGAACCCCCGACCTCGTCATTGCGAACGACGCGCTCTCCCAACTGAGCTACGGCCCCCAAACATATTTTCAAGCTAACAAAAAGCCCACGCTGTCACAAGATGGGATGAGGATCTTTGTGTGGCTTTGGGTGTTTGACGTTAAAGCACGTCAATGCGCAAGGCGTGCAGGGCACCTGAGGCCAGCTCTTCTTGAAAAAGGGCATAAATGCGTTGGTGTTGCTCAACCTGAGACAATGATTGCAACGCATCCGCTTTGATGCGTACAACCAAATGACTAATGGCCCCGGCACTCGCTGCGCCGGCGTGCCCTTGGTGTGCTGCTGACCCATCTTCAACCTCTAAAAAAGAAGGACGCAGCGCGTCTTCTAAGCGTGCCTTAAAAGCCTCTAAGCTCATGGCCTGTGCGGGATTGTTACCAGAGAATTCTTCGTGAGGCACGGTGCTGATCCTTTTTTGATGGGTAAGGGGATTCTAGAAAAAGACGCTATTTTGTGCAATGCTAAACAAAAAAAACCGCAAGAACAATTTTTTAAAAAGGCCGTGCGTGGTGGTGAATAGAAAATCTATGGCTTGCTATTGTTCTTTTGACAAAGGGATGCGCCAACTGTTGGTTGCAGTTCTTGATGCGGTGCTGCGTTTTTTGGCACTGGGTGTCATTAGCTTTTATCAGTGTGTCGTGCGTCCGCACTTTTTGTGGGGGCACTGCCGCTTTACCCCTTCTTGTTCAGTTTATGCACAGCAAGTTTTTACACGCTTTGGTGCAAAAAAAGGCGCCCTTCTTGCGAAAAGGCGCCTTTTCAAATGTCATCCCTGTGGCCAACTAACGGGACAGAACAAGAAAGCGACATAAAAACAAAAACGGACAAGGGGCCGCGACCACAAAAACTAAGGGAAGAAAATAAAAAACAAACAAAGCAAGAGGTTACGATATAATATATCGGTATTTGTGATATTCCTGTCAACACTTTTTTATTGTTTTCGTTAAAAAAAACTTCTCTTGCTTTGTGGCAAAGGGTTTGTGGCCTCATCTGGTTTGCCCTTTTTTCACCGAAGTGCGCCTTCTTCTTATTTTTGCTGAAATCGGATATTTCTTAAAGATTGATCCACATTAGTTTATGTTGTGCGCATTGAACCGCTGTTCACACGCCTTTTGCGAAATTCTCTGTCTTGAGGGCTGATTTTCTTTAAAGAGGTCGCCGTCAAGGCAATCAAGCTGTCTTAAAAAGCTTTTTAATACAAAAACAGACTTTCTTTTTTTGAAAAGTAAATTTTTCTCTTGTCATGACATTGCTGAAAACATTATATATATTTTTTGCATTGAATTTATTTAAAATTTTATGCATATAAATCAAAAATATATAAAACAGGCGAGGTTCATGCTCATGAGTTCTTTAAAAAATAAATTTTCTATTCTGACGTTAGTGTTGTTGTCTGCACAGTTTGTGCCACAAGTGCTGCGGCCAAGTGCAGCATCAGAGTTGTTGGATGTTGAAGGGCCCGCGCCGTCTTGGCAGGCGGTGCAACCTTGTGCGTTGCAAGAGGTGCCGTCAGTGTTAAAGTGCACAAAGGCACCATCTGTGACCAGCCAAGAGGTGACGACAAAAGGTGTGTGGCAAGCGCCTCATCGTTTTATGTCAGCAGCCCTTTGGCCTTTGGATTGTTTAAAAAAAGCTTCGATGTATGTGCTAAAATCACCGTACCTTTTTTTGATGGCAACCAGTGCTTTGTTACCAGGTGCCAATGCCTATCAACCGCGTGGAAGCGCTAGCAGGCATCCTATCGTCTATGATAGAACGGCGTTACTTTCACCTATGCATTTGGGCTTGACCGAAGCGTGGGATACCAATACATGCCAAGGGCGTGCCCTTCACGCGACAGATAAAAAAGCTTTTTTAGACACAAACAGCAGTTGTCGCACGCAAATTTGTGCACCTCATATGGATGAAACGTGTGATAATGTAGCTTTACGCAGTTTCTCAGATCCAGATCTGTTAGATGCCATTTGTGATGATTTAACCTGTGCACCGCGGTCCATCCACGGCACAGCGAGTCACGCAGTGCAACAGGCGATCGCGCGCTGCAGAAAAGAAGCATGTCAGCAAACAGGACGTCCGTACACAGGGCATTTTTCGTGCGCGACATCCGTTAGCAATATAAACAATGCGACGGCAAGAAATAAAATTGATGAGATCCTTTTTAAGGCTAATGCGTGTTTCGAAACCTTTTGTCAGACCTATGCGCACAACACGTGCCCTAAAGAAACTTCTTGGTGGCAGTCACTTTTTGGCCTTTCGCCCTGTAACAGTGAGTTGTGTGAAGGGCGTTTTGTGTCCAATGAAAACAAGGAGGTTTCGCCTGGCGTCTTCAAATCACTTGAAACCCTTGGTCAAGAGGCGAAAAATAGGTGCACCAAATCATTGGGGCGGCGCAGATACCATACAAGCGGTGTGTGCCGTTATCTATCGCTCAAGAAGCCTGAGAAGTCGCCCCCTATGAGTCAGCAGGATACAGAGCATCTATTGCGTTTTTCAAGACAGCGCGGTTAGTGGGCATGCATGGGGGTGTGATGGTAAGCAAGTATCTTGTCATCACACAAAGCCGTTATGACCAGTAGAGGGTGTGAATCATTTTGTGACATGCATTAAGAGGTTGTTATATTTCTGTGTTTCAAAATGTCTTTAAAAGATGTTTTAAGGGCGCTCTCTTATGTTTTATGCACATTCTCAAGCAATACAAGTCAGCAGCCGGTGTTCCAGCTTTTTGATGGGTTGGCTCTTGGTCTTATGCGTTTGTGCGATGGCGTGTGCACAGCAGGCACGGGGGTTGACGTACTATTGTTCGTTTGAATGCATGAAGGTTGCGATCACGCCGCCCAAAGAAAACGAGAAGGACAAAGAGCTGTTTGATGCCCTGCGTCGGCAAATGTATCGCCGCTGCCTTGATATTTGTGCGGCGACAGCGTTTCCCCATGAGTAGTGATCGGTTTTTTAGGCGCGACGCCATTCGGCTGTGCGGGCAAGGTGTGCATAGTCATTATAGGCAGGTGTTTTAGACGGGATGGGCTCGGCTAAAAAGGGGGTGTCCCCTTGCAAAAAAAGAGTGGCCGTTTTTAAAAAGAGGTCCAATGCTTGTATGGCAAGGTGTGCAGGGTTTGAAAGTGGTTTTTGCACAACCCCTTTAAGCCCCAGCTGCCAAAAGGCCAGACCCGCCAAAGGTGCGTTGCTGTTTGCGCAGGGCAGGTTGCGTGTAAAGCCGCCTTCTGTCCACAAAAGGCCATAAAGAGGTAGTTGTGGTGAAAAGCCTTCATTCACATCTTTCTCTGTGGGCAAAACACCTGTTTTATAGTCGATCAGCCAAGCGCCTTTTGAGGTGACATCAATGCGATCTGCGCGTGCGTGAAGTTTGATGGGGCCTTCCCCTGTATCAAAGGTGTAAGAGCCTAAGATTTCATGGTAGAGCTGGTGGTTGTGGTGCATTGCTTCTGCAAACAGGGCCACAAGTGGGTCAGCAATGGTTAAAAGACGCTGCCAGCCAAAAAGGCCGAGGGCGGCGTTGTGCTGAAAGGGGGCAAAGCAAGTGTGTGCAGTGGTGAGTAAAAGACGTTTCAGCGTGGGTAAATCTTCGCAAGATGCCTTTGGTGCGTCAGGCACAGCATGAAGGTTGTCTTTTGGGGGCGGTTGATCGATATGATTGGCAAAAGCTTCAATGGTGGCGTGAATAAGCGTGCCTAAAAAGGCGGGGCCCTGGCGTCCACCAAGGGGTTCTTTCGGGCACAGCTTTAAGATAGAGCGGGCGTAAAATCCATAAGGATTGCGCCTTAACAGCTCAAAGCTTGTAGGGGAAAACGTTCTGGTGCGCGCCCAACTGGGTGGCTTGGGGGCTGGTGGTGTGCAGGGCTTGATGGCCAAAGGTTTATCAAGGGCGTTCGCCCACAAGGCATGAGGCAGTGTTTTAAAGGTTAGACCTTGTTTGTGCAGCGTGTGCTCAAGGCGTTGCAGAAAGCGTGATGGGGTGGTGTCAGCGCCCATAACGCGCTTTGAGCGCGATAAAATCACAAAAGGGCGCGAGGCGCCTTCGTAAAAATCATGTGCTGCAAGCGTTTGCAGGCGTTCTTCGTCATCTAAGCCCAAGTGCGCCCGCATGCTGCGAGATAGCCATGGATTTTCTTGTGGCGTGGCCGGCCAGCTGCCCTCATTAAGGCCCGCAAGAAAAATGACATCGCTCTCACAAAGTCTTAAGTCTCTTGTGCCCAAAAGGGTGATGCGCGCACTTTTGGGCGTAGCACCATAGGTTTGAGAGCGCCATTGATGCTGCAGAAAATCGATCAAGTCCTCAAAGGACATTAATGGCAAAAATATTTTATCTTCAATAGATTTTTCAAGAGTGCGCAACGCCAAATAAAATCCATCGCGTGAAACGTTATGATTGATGGTTTGAAGCTGGGTATCCAGTGTGTCAGATAAGTTAAGGTCAAGCTTTAAGCCAGACAAAAGCGTGGCGCTTGTGCGCAAAGCATTGCAAAGTGTTTCAAGGCAGTGTTTTTCTTCTTGATCTCTTTTTACATCGTCGCGTCTGTCTTTTTGTTTAAAATAATTTTTTAAAGATAAAAGAGGATGCAGCGCTTTTAAAAAAAGGTGTAAGGCCAGGCGAAAGCGTTTCTTAAGGGGTGTTTGATTGATTTGTCTTAAAAGGGTTTTGAGTGTGATAGGCTGGCCTGGCGCTTGAAGGGGTGTTTGGGCGCGCAGAACCACAGCTTCGAAGTGACTGATAAGTCTTTCTTTAAGGCGTGGGCTTAAGGGGCGCAAGGGTGTGACAAAGCCGCCGGTTAGTGGATGTTTGAGCAAATCAAGCCACAACGCAAGATCTTCTGGTTGCGCAACGCAGGTTAAAAGCAGAGTCAAAAAGCGTGCAAAGGAGTGTGTGGTCAAAAGATTGCCTGCAGCGGATGTTAAGGACACATCAAAACGCGCCATCTGCGCTTGGATCAGTTTGCCAAGATTGGGATCAGCCACAACGACCGTTGCGGTTTTGTGGGGGTCTTCAAGCATGTGACGTAAAGAGAGCGCAATACACAGGGCCTCGTGCGCTTGTGTGTCGGCTGCAATCAGATGAAGCGCATGATCAGCGTTGTGTTCTTGAAAGTTTGCCTCTTCAAAAGCTTGACGTAGCAAGGCTTGCTGTGGCTTTGAGGGTGCATTTGTGTGTTGTGGCCATGGTTTGACGTCAGATACCTTGCGTGCAAGTTCGTGTAACAGATTGTGCAGTTGTGCTTGGGCATGTCCTTTGGGCAGGCCTTCAGGGGGCAGGTGGGTGTGCACGTCAAAGCTGGGCAAAATGACCGTGCCCGCGGCATACGAAAGCACCGCTTTCATCAAACGAGCAATGCGGGGCGCTGTGCCGGTAGATCCTGCGATGATCACGGGTGTGCGGGGGGGTGATGTGGCAAAGAAGCCCGCAAGCGCGTTGGCGCAATGTTGTTCAAAGGCATAGGGTTCAATCAGGTTTTTTTCTGCCAAAAGGCTTGGCCATGCTTTGGTGACGATTTCTAAGAAGCGCAAACTCTCTTGCCAGTGTTTTGAAAAGTGTTCGGGCACCAGTGTTTCAAGGGCTGAAAGCGACACTTCTTCGATGGCGGCGCGATCAAGCAAGTTACTCAGTGCATGTGCTAAACGCAGAGCCACCGCCATGGGTATATTGTGCGTGTTGGTTTGGCCAATCAACTGCAGCAGTAGTCCCAAACGTTGTGAGGGTGTGATGATCTGTGCCTTTTGAGGTGCATGTGGTGTTTTCTCTTGCATCAACGCATACATCGCAGGCTCAAGATGACCCAGTGTAAAACACTGTGGCAAAAGTGTTGTGCATAAAGACTTGGCGCTGTCTTTGTGCGCTTTGTGATGTTCGTCCATCAAGCAAGCGGTAAAGTCTTTAATCGCCCGCTCGGTGGGTAAAAAAAGGGTGACCTTTGAAAGGGCAATGCCAGGATGGGGAGTGTCGGCCACAGCTTTTAGCAGCGTTAAGGCAAGCTCTCTTAAAAACGGCACACCAGGCGGCATGGCCCACAGGCCAGCAAGACTTTTTTGTGAAGGCGCCGCCGTGGATGGTTTGAAAGCGACAAAACGCTCATTGTGTGACGCCTGCACGTTTATGGTTCCCAATCAATTACACGTATGCGATGGCTCTAAAGGCATCCTTGTCGCCCACATGATACCACGGATCAGGAAAAAGACATCCCAAAAGTACTTTACGGCGAATCAAAATACTCCAAAGTTTTGAAGCACTAAAGGGTGCCTGCAGATTAATCTGTGCCAAAAAATCCTCGGTTAAAAACTGCGGATCGCAGACCTGGATGCCACCATACACATAAGGTGCAATGGCGTGTTTGTTGATTTTGGCGACCACATGGCCTGTGTCATCAAGGGCAAAATCGCCCGGTCCTCGATACCCCCATGCCTTTTTTTTGGGTACCAAGGCCAAAATGGGTTGATGTCGCTCTTCCCACATTTGGTCTAAGTAGCCCAAGGTGGGGCTGCCCATTTCTTTCCACAGAATATCACCGTTGATGGCAAAAAAAGGCTTGCCGTCTGCAAAGTGCGCGATGTCTTGCAAGGTGCCGCCCGTGTCAAGCAATTTTTCTTCAAATGTCACAATCAGGTCCGGGATATGGTCTTTCCACAACAAAAGATGCTCTTTTACAGCATCTGCAAGATAATGTGTGTTCACAATAACGCGCGTGCACCCATAGGCCACAACTTTGGTCAAAATATGATCAAGAAGCGTTTTGCCCCATACCACCAGCAAGGGTTTGGGTGTGTCTTGTGTAAGGGTTTCCATGCGTTTGCCATAGCCAGCCGCAAAGATAACAGCTGTTTTTATCATAAAGCTCTCCCCTGTTATTTGCTCTTTGCTATAGGTGCTATAGGTTTTGAGTCACATATCATCAAGCGCTCGGCACCTAACACATTGCAATTATCGCTTTATTTTTGCTTCAATGCCTCAACGCGTGTGCAACAAAACGCTTGGTTTACAAGCCAGCGGACAAAAGCGCAAGGCGTTTCCTCATGTCAAGGTGTTGAAAAAACGCTGACAATACACAATTGTTCAAACATTCAAGCCTTTGCTCGATAATAGAGCAAATATTAGGCAAATACTCAAGCATTTTATAGTGCCCGTCTTGAAGCGCAAGACGACAAAAGATACCAAAGATTTTTGTGGCCCGCTGAAGACTTAAGATCGCATAGGGCTCCTCGAAAGCAGATGGTGGAAAAAGGGTTTGCTTTTTAGCAAAAGACTGCCTTAATTGTTCGGCGCGTTTGGCATTAAAAGGCACGCGCACATCCTCTAAAAGCGAGACCAGATCATAAGCGGCCGGTCCCCAAACAGCGTCTTGAAAGTCTAAAAAGCCCAGAACATAGGGTTTGTGTTGCCCATCACGGCTTGCTTGTATTGCAGGTGGCGTTAAACGCATCAGATTTTCTGTGTGAAAATCGCGTAACGTTAAAACAAAAGGATCGTTTGTTTGATAAAGCGGCTCTAAAAATTGGGCCCACAAAGCGCGTGCTTCTGCTTGCTCTGACGCTGAAAGCGCTTGGCCCTGAAACGACAGTCCCCAATTTAAAAAAAGCTCTATTTCAGAAAGCAGCATGTCTTTGGACAGATGTGGAAAAAGCGCTTTGTGCTCTTTTGTGTCAGATGCGTCATTGGCTGTTTGGTTGGGTGTTTGCGCCTGAAGAGCGATCAGTGCTTCGGTCATTTCATCCCACAGAACATCTGGCGTATCATGCTGCTGCAAGGCCTTTTTGTAAGTTTGATCTCCAAAATCTTCTAAAAGGATAAAGCCGTCATCAGACGTTGCATAAATCTCTGGTGCTTTTAAATTGTGCTCTTTTAAAAAATGTGCTGTTTTGACAAAGCGTTGCATTTCTTCAATATTCGGTGCATCCATGGCGATGACCGATGGGGCCAGCCAGTCTGCTTGTGATATAAGCCGATAGTAACTGCGCTTTGAACAATCGCCGCCCAAGGGCTGGCAGGTGGCATGTGCGCCGCCATGGTTTTTGATGAAATCTTTTAGCAGGGCAGATCGTGCGGGTGTCTCTTTGGTAGCATTGGCTGTCAACATGAGCTTGGGTCCTTTTCAAGGGAAGGGTCTGGTAAGAAGGGTGTGCAAGATTCTTGAAAAGCTTTAAACACAGAAGGTGCAAGACGCTCTTGCCAAGATCGCTGACCGTAAAAGCGCAGTAGCCGCCGGTCATCTAAGGGGTTATGGCTTTGGCGCAATAACTCAAGTCCAAGGGCGCAAGCGGGCCAATGCGTGCTTCTCTCAGGCCACTCGATCAGTGAGAGGGTGTTTTGACAGCGCTCTAAAAGGTTGAGGCTTGGCACCTCTTTCTCTTCAAGTCTGTACAAATCGGCATGAATCAGGGGGCCTTTGCATGTTTCATACTCAAGCAGTAATGGAAAGGTTGGACTTTGCACACAAACCTCCTTTGGGCTTAAAGCGCTGATGATAAAACGTGCAAAGGTTGTTTTGCCCGCACCCAAAGAGCCGCTTAAAAGAACCATATCGCCTGTAACCAAAAGTAATGAAAGGCTTTTAGCTATTTTTTGCGTCTCTTCCTTTGATTGCAAGGCAAAGGTTTTTAAAAAGGGTAAACGACTGTTAAAGGGGGCCATGGGCTTTGATCAAAGTTTTTTATTCTGTTTATTCTATTGGGTTTTTATAGAACTTATGTGTTTTTAACATTCTTGTGGCAACCCTTTTATGACTTGACTCTTTATGGGGCTTGTTTTAACAAAAGAAAAGACAATAAATAAAAGGCCTTTCTGCATGCTCTCTATCACATTTTCCAATCAGTTGCCAGGTGTGCTTAAGCCGCTTGTGCTTGGTGTGCCAAAAGGCCAAGGGGCGCGTGCCTATGGAAAGTTTTTAGATCAGCAAGCCATTGAAGCCATTGACAAGCTGATTGATCGAGGTGTTTTTAAAGAAAAAACGGGCGAAACATTATGCCTTTATGCCTTGAGTGGGTTTGAAAAGGTCATCTTGCTGGGGTTGGGTGATGCGCCCTTAGAAGAAGCTGATGCTATCGAGGTGGGCGGCAAACTGGCGACCACGCTTGAAAAAGAAAAAGCCCTTGACCCCTTTATGGTGCTGCATGGCGCTGATGACGAGGTGATTTGTCACATTGCCTTGGGGGCGATGCTGCGTGCGTGGCGTTTTGATACTTTTAAAAGTGACAAAGACCCCGCACTGAAAGAGATGGTCGTTTGGTCTGACCGCGCTGACGAGCTGCAACACTTGCTGGCGCCCAAGCAAGCCGTTGCCGAAAGTGTTTTGTGGTCGCGTGAACTGGTCAACCTGCCGGCCAACGTTTTAACGCCAGACGCCATGATTAAAGAGATGAAGGCCCTTGAGCCTTTGGGGCTTGTGTGCGAGGTTTTAGATCGCAAGCAAATGGAAGATCTGTCCATGGGGGCGCTTTTGGGCGTGGCGCAGGGCAGTGATAACCCTCCTTACTTGGGCATTTTGCATTACAAGGGTGGCACGCAGAGTCAAGCGCCCTTGGCGTTTGTTGGTAAAGGCGTCACTTTCGACAGTGGTGGGTTGTAGCTTAAACCTGCCGGCAGCATGCCCGAGATGAAGGGTGATATG
>JBAJNL010000006.1:0-42434 GCA_036881885.1 Holosporaceae bacterium | reverse complement strand
CTTGCCTCGCTTTTGCCAGCGCAGTGTGCGCAGGTGATTATTGCCTACGAGCCGTTATGGGCCATCGGTACAGGCAAAACACCCAAGCCAGAAGAGGTGCAAGAGGTGGCGCAACATATCAAAGACTATGCCAACCTTAAAAACATTGATGTCACGGTTTTATATGGCGGGTCGGTGCAAGAAAAGAACAGCCAAGACTTTTTAGCGCTTCCAGCCGTTGATGGACTGTTGGTGGGCAGTGCGGCTTTAGATCCTAAAGCGCTTTGTAAAATTGCCAATGTGCGCTAGCGTGTGCCACATAATTTGCTGACTATCCAAACCTCTGCGGCGTGCAAAGGGGCAAGGCGTTAGAAAAATCTTGAAAAAAACGCCAAAAAAGCGTAGGATAGAAGCCTTGGTCATCAAAAAAGTGCGTGGTTCGTGGGTCGCCTGTCTCCTCATTTTGTGTGTCAAAAATGTGGCTTTGTGTCACTTAAATGGATGGGGTGCTGTGAAAGCTGTGGCACCTGGAACAGTTTTGTTGAAGAAACAGAAACCGAAGTTAAGTCTAAAAAAAGAGGAAGTGCGTTGCATTTTGCCTCTTTAAAAGAGGCCAAAACACAGCCCATTGCCCGCATGACCTCTGACATGCCCGAATTTGATCGCGTGCTGGGTGGCGGCGTGGTGCCTGGCAGTGTTGTGTTGCTGGGCGGTGATCCTGGTATTGGCAAATCAACTTTGCTTTTGCAAATCACAACACAGCTGGCGCAAAAGTTCCCCTGTGCCTATATTTCGGGCGAAGAGGGCATTGACCAAATACGCTTAAGAGGCCGCCGTCTTGATATGGCCACATCGCCCTTAAAGCTGGCCTCCACCACATCGGTGGCCGATGTTATTAAGTCGATCGAGCAAGAGCATTTTTCGCTTGTGATCATCGACTCGATCCAAACCATGAGCGTGCAGTATACCGACGCGCCACCGGGCACGGTCTCGCAGATTCGCGCAGCTTCAAACGAGCTGATTCGTGTGGCCAAAAAAAGTGGCGTTGCCATGTTTTTTGTGGGTCATGTGACCAAAGAAGGTCACTTGGCGGGCCCGCGCCTTTTAGAGCACATGGTGGATACGGTTTTATATTTTGAGGGCGAAAAGGGGCATCCGTTTCGTATTTTAAGGGCGCAAAAAAACCGCTTTGGCCCCACCGATGAAATTGGTGTGTTTGACATGAGCGAAAAGGGGTTGCGTGAGGTCAAAAACCCCTCGGAACTTTTTTTAAGTCAGCGCCTAAACGGCGTTGCGGGCTCGGCCGTTTTTGCCGGTGTCGAGGGCAGCCGTCCTTTGCTGGCCGAAATTCAAGCGTTGGCGTCGCCTTCGTACTTACCTGCACCGCGTCGCTCGGTTGTGGGGTGGGACGCTGGGCGTTTGGCCATGGTGCTGGCGATTTTAGAATCACGTGCCGGCATGAACGTGAGCCAGAAAGACATTTATCTCAATGTGCTGGGCGGCCTTAAACTGACCGAGCCTGCAACCGACGTTGCGGTGGCCGCGGCCATTTTGTCGTGCCTTTTAAAAAAACCGCTCCCCTTAAACACGGTGATGTTTGGCGAGCTGAGTCTGTCGGGCGAAATACGCCCCGTTTCGCGTGCGGATGCGCGCTTAAAAGAGGCCGAAAAACTGGGCTTTAAAGAGGCCCTTTTGCCAGCCGCCCTGATCAAAGGCAATCAAAGCGATGCGATGACCCTTAGGCCCCTAACACATGTTAAGGACCTGGTGCATCTGCTAGAGGCTTTGTAGTTCCTTTTTTGTTTAATCGCGCTTTTGCTTACCTTCCGTTGGGTCAGGCTCGGGCGGCAACTCATTATCAGGATGGAAAGGTAGCTCTTTCATCATTTCTTCAGAGGGCCTTTCTGTGGTGGTTTGATTGCGTCCAAGTTTTTTTTGTCCCCAACTTGTAAGGCGCCTTTTACGTCCGTAAACCTTCTTGAGAAAATCTGCTGAGTCTTTAAGATGCTTTTTGATTTTATTTATTTTTTCTGGAGGCACGGCTATTGTTGAAAAGCCAGAACCTTCTTTTTGGCAGGCTTCTAAGAGAGATTGATGGCCTTCAAGGATCAACTTCCAATCTGACAAAGCCTCTAGCCGTATCTTTATTTTTGTAGACTTTTTGTTGCGGGCTTCTTGTTTTTTTAAGTCTGTTTCTACTGAGTTCAAATTTTGCAGCACAGTTAGTTTCTCGTTATTTTCTTTTATAAGCTTGTTAAAGCTTTTTAATCTTGTGTCCAGCTGATCTAGTAAATCCTGTGTTGTTTCTTTGGGTTTGTTATCTTTCTTTTTGCCCCATGTCCATGGCTTGAGCCATGAGCTTTTTGTCGTCGCGTCATCCTTGGCGGCAAGAAGTGGGGAGGTATTTAAAAGCGTGCCGCAGACCGTCAATAGAAGCGCCAGGCGCTTTGAGTAAGAAAACATCATAAGACCCTCAATAAAAAAAGTTGAAAAACGTGTTTTCTTAAACGGTGCAAAGTTGAGGCCAACTTTGTCTATGAGGCAGTGGCTCTTGTGTTGTGAGTTGTTGCACTTTTTTTAATTGCCGCGGCCAGGGGAACGGTGGCATCTAAAAAGGGCCGCAAAAAGGTCGAGGCAGACAGTGCAAAAGAGGGCAAATTTGGGGCCAAGGTGTTGGTGAGTGTGAGTGTGTCAAGGGCTAATGCCTTGCGTGATGCTTCTGTGCAAAAGGTTTTGTTTGATAAAACGCCATGGGTCACATAGGCGTGCACCTCTTGAACGCCACGTGCTTTAAGCAGCTGGGCGGCGGCTTGCAGTGTGTGGCCCGAGTCAATGATGTCATCCACTAAAAGCACCCGCTTTGCCGGAATGCTGGCCTGCAGGGTCAGGTGAGGGCCTTTTTTGCAAGCCGTGCGCTTTTTGGTACACACCACAAAGGGCACCTTAAGTGCTGCCGCCAAGTGTTCAGCGCGGGTGGCGCTGCCTGCATCGGGTGACACAACACACAGATCGGCAAGGTGCGCAAAGCGCTTTTGAATGCTTTTAGCAAAAAGATCCGTTGTGGTGGCATAGTGTGCCTGAAGCCCGTGGGGCACAGGTAGCGCCTCGTTATGGGCGTCAAGCAAAACAAGGTGTGTGGCGCCAGCTTGTTGCAGCAGCTGAAGCACCAAAGACAAGGGATGTCCTGAAAGATCGCTTGCCTGATCTTGGCGTGTGTAAAACAAATAAGGCACACAGGCGATTCTGTTTTGGTAACCCTGATGTTTAAGCGCTTGCAGTGTTAGCAAAAGCGTCATCAGCTGGGTGTGCGTTGTAACCTGTTGCACGATAATGGCGGTGGCGGCATCTTTTTTGGGGGGCAGAGTGACTTTGAGCTCGCCATCGGCAAAGCGTTTGTGGGCAACGGGGTTCAGTTTTGTGTTAAGCAAGCGGGCCACCCCTTCAGCCAAAGGCGTTTGCTTGGGGTTTGCGAAAAAAGCAAAAGAGGGCGTTGTTTTGTCAGAAGCGATTGGCGCAAGAGGCGTCGACAAAAAAGACATCGATCAAAGAGAATGCTTGAGGAAAAAGCTATTTTATCAAGCTTTTTTCAAAAGCAAAAGATGGGGCTATCTTTTTCGCCCTTTTAAGCCTTGCGGGAATGGCTTATCGTCAAAGAAAAAACAAAATGTCTTTTTGATTATGCGTCTTTTAACGGGCATTAAACCAACGGGTGCGTTGCACCTTGGCAACTATGTGGGTGCGATTCGGCCGGCCCTTTCACTTTTGTCTGACACGACAAACGAAGCCTTTTTGTTTGTGGCCGATGGTCATGCGTTAACCTCGGTCACCGAAGGGGCGGCCCTTAAGCAAATGACGTATGAGGTGGCCGCGGCATGGATGGCGGCCGGGCTTGATGTGGACCGCGTGGTGTTTTATCGGCAATCGCAAATCCCCGAGGTGTTTATGCTGTTCTGGATTTTATCGTGCCTTGCGCCCAAGGGGTTGATGAATCGGGCGCATGCCTATAAAGCCATTGTGCAGCCGCGGCTTGAAAAAAATGAAGACGACATCGATCGCGATGTGTTTATGGGGCTTTACAACTATCCCATTTTAATGACGGCCGACATTGTGCTTTTTTCGGCCCAAAAGGTGCCCGTTGGGCCTGATCAAAAGCAGCATGTTGAAATTGCGCGCGATTTGGCCATTAAGTTTAACCAAACCTATGGCGATGTGTTGCAGGTGCCGCAGCCTGCCATTCAAAAAGAGGCACCGTCCCTTGCAGGGCTTGATGGCCGCAAGATGAGCAAAAGCTATCACAATGTGATTCCTTTATTTGCCGACGATGCCACCTTGCGTAAGCTGATTTTTAAAATCAAAACCACATCGCAGCGCCCTGAAGAGCCCAAAGACCCCAAAACCTGTAATCTGTTTCAGCTGTTTGCAGCGTTTGCAACGGCTGATGAAAAATCTGACATAAGCAAGCGGTATGCAAGCGGTATTGGCTGGGCGCAGATGAAAGAGGCGACTTTTGACGTGGTGGCGCGCACCGTTGCCCCCATGCGTCAGCGTTACAAGGCGTTGATGCAAGATATTCCCTTGATCGAACAAAAGCTTAAAGCGGGCGAAGAGCGCGCCCGCCTTGAGGCGAAAACCTTAATGAGCAAAGTCTGCCGCGCCATTGGCTTTTAAATGGATCGCCACAGGCGCTGCGCGCCTTCGCGATGACGTTCTTTCTTGTCATTGCGAGGAGAAACTTTGTTTCGACGCGGCAATCCATCGTGTGTCTTAGCTGCTTAAAGTACCCGGCTTGTGGATCGCCACAGGCGCTGCGCGCCTTCGCGATGACGAGGGGGGCGTTGTTCGTTCGTGATGACGGCTTAATGGCTTTTCGTGATGAGAATGAAATGCCAGATAGGCGTTCACAACAATAATTAATTTGCCTATTATTGTTAGCACACATACCTTTGGCCTTTGCGCCACAAGACAGCGATTCGGAGAATGAACAGGTTTCATCTCGCGCGCTATGAAATCCAAGCGCACAGGTTACCGAGGTGGCACGCGAAAGTCGGCGCGCCGCAAAAAAGCAACGCCTTAACGCTGAATAAGCTACCCAAACAACAGTGGTTGTCCGTCAACCAACGGGCCAGCCATCTATACCTTAGCGCCCCGCACATTCCTATCACGTCTTTGGATGAACTGGCCGCAATGTGCCTTCACACCCTTAACCTTGCATCGCTTGAGGAAGAAGGCACACGCAATGTGTATGCAGGTGCTGGCACAAAAAACGCAGCTGCGCAAACTCAACTTAGCAGGGCACGCCCTTGGTCCTAAGGGGGCGGGTGCATTAACAAACTTGCACTGCCTTGAAAGTCTTTCTTTGGGAAACTGCAATCTTGGCGATGATGGCTTTAAAGCGCTTCCCCTTTCAAGGCTGAAAACGTTTAAGGTGCCTTTCAACCGCCTGACAGTTGAAAGCGCAAAGCACCTTTGTGAAACGCTGTAGCAGGTCACATCGCCACCTCTTAACGTGCTTAACGTATCAACCAATCCTTTGGGTAATGACGCAATGGAGCACCTGGTATCCATCAGATCTTTGAAGAAGCTTGATGTGACTTATGTCGACGGCACCACCGAAGGTATGCAAAAACTAACCCTTTTGTCACAACTCACACGCCTTTTGTATGGCGGAAACGCCCTTTCCCCCGCCTTAGAGACGCTCTTTAAAGAGGTCAACAACGGCTAAAGCAACCCGTCATCGCGAAGGTGCCAATGGCACCTGCGGCGATCCACATGCAAGGCACCTAAAGAACATTTTTGGCGGCCAAAGCACACTGGATTGCCGCGTCGAAACTAAGGTTTCTCCTCGCAATGACAGTTTTTTGTTCAAAAAAAGGGGAGGGGTTGTTTTTTTGAAGGACCAAAGATCCTTTTAAAGGCTGGCAACGACCTACTCTTCCACGCCTTAAGACGCAGTACCATCGGCGCTAAGGGACTTAACGTTCGAGTTCGAGATGGGATCGCGTGTACCCCCCTTGCTCCAATCACCAGCCTATAAAAAGATCTTCGAAAATCTCTTCAAAAGCTGTCTTTATCCTAAGGCTAGGGGCGGTATGCTGTCAAGCGCCCTTTGCACATTTTTGCACTTTTTTAGGATGTCAAAGCGTTGCCTTTCGCAGCCAAGGCAGGCTAGGCTTAAAGCAACGACAAGCAAACGGATTGTGCGGATTTTCTATGGGGCAACCTGCTTTTATTTTGATGAAGCCGCAACTGGCCGAAAACGTGGGAACCGCTGTCAGAGCCCTTTGGAATTGTGGCATGGATGATTTGCGCCTGGTCACGCCCAAAACAAGCTGGCCGTCAGATAAAGGCCTTAAAGCGGCCGCGGGTGCGGCCAAAAAGGCATCGGATGTTCAAACGTTTCAAACACTTCAAGAGGCTGCAGCCGATGTGGACGTTTTGATCGCCACCACCGTGCGCGAGCGCGATATGACAAAGCCCGTTTACAGCCTTGAAACGCTGATGCCTTTTCTAGAGGGTGTAAGACAAAAGGCAGCGCAAAAGCCCAAAATGGGATTTTTGTTTGGGCCCGAGCGAACAGGGCTTAACTCGGATGATGTCTCGCGTGCGCATGGTATTTTGACCATTGATTTAAACCCCCTTTATGGCTCGCTTAATTTGGCGCAGGCCGTTTTGCTGGTGGCTTACACCTATCGTTCTTGGCAACACACCCAAAAACAAGATACCGCGCCACCGGCAGGCGCCGTTGCTGAAATGTTTGAGGGGCAAGAACTGGTGACGCAAAAAGACTTAGGCGGTTTTTTGGATCACTTTGAAAGTGTGTTGGCCAAGGCCGGCTTTTTTCATCCGCCCGAAATGCAGCCTAAAATGGCGCGCAATATACGTAATATTTTTGCGCGGGCCCTCTTTACCGATCAAGAGGTGCGCACCTTAAGGGGCGTGGTGCATCATTTTGAAAAAATTTTAAAGGGCACCTATAAGCCACGCCCTAAGGGGTAAGCTTTTTGTAAGGCGCGCCGAACGGCAATGTTTGGTAAACCCCATCTTCATTAAGCTTTGCATGGCGTGCCAGCAAGGCTTGTCGAATGGCTCTGCGGCCTTGCAGACTGTTTGCAGAAAAAGCTTCCTGCTTTTGTGTAGGCAAGCTAACGGGCTGCAGCTGAAGGCGATAGCCTTTGAATGGTTTTCGAAGGCCTTTTTGCGTGCGTGGCTTGGCCCGTTGGTTATTTTCAAGTGTCACCCATTTGCGCCACACCTTTTGCTGATAAGGCACATGTACTTTCGGATTCTTTGAATGGTAATGCGCAATGGCGCGGTTCCAATCTTTGTTGCCGTTTCTATCAAGCGCCAGGTGTGACAAAAGCTGCGCGGCATAGCGAATGTTTTTTTGAATATCAAATGCCTCGCCTAGTGTGCGAAAGGCGTCGGGGTGATGCTTTAAGTTGATCTGCATGCAGCCCACATCAATCAGCGCGTCTGCCTTTTTGCGGTAATGCTTGCGGACAAACTTGATGGCCAAATCTTTGGTTTTAAAAAAGTGGCTTTTGCCACCAACGTTAACGCTCCAGGGCCAAGGGCCCGTTTTGCCTGTTTTGATTTTGCGGCCCGTTTCAACCTCGGCAATGGCGCGCAACAGATTTTTGGGGATTTGAAGGCGCTTTTCCTCTTTTTGAATGCACAAAAGGCAATGCTTGGCGTGGTCAAGCGATGCCGCAACAGGGTGCCAGCCGATTAAAAGAGCCGTTAAAAAAAACGAACCCACCCAAAAGAAAGCACCGGCGACCAAGAAAGCAGAAAAGTTGCAAGGTGCGTTAGTTTCCATCTGATGGGTCCGATAAAAAAGAGGAGGCTTGCCCAAGATAAAACGCGTGTGTAACAAAAAGCTTAACGTCCATCATACCTGTGGGCAAAATTTTAGCGCAAAAACGTCTTGAAAGGCAAATACAGGTGGAGCGGATGAAGGGAATCGAACCCTCGTCAGAAGCTTGGGAAGCTACGGCTCTACCACTGAGCTACATCCGCCTTTGTGTCATCGTAACCGAGATCAAGCGCCTTTTTCAAGCGCCGTGGGTGTGATGATAGGGCCTTAAAGAGGGCGGCATCGTCTTTTGCCATTTTTCTTGATAGCGTGGATTTTGTTGCACCACCTGCGGCGAGCCCGCGCAGCACACACTTTGATCAATGCATAAAATAAACGTGCTTTCTTTAAACACCATGTGCAAATCGTGCGAGGCCATAATGACCGAGCGTCCTTCGCTGATCAGCCGCTTGATGTGCCTGTAAAAAAGCTCTTCATAAAAAACGTCAAGCCCTTGGGTGGGCTCGTCAAGCAACAGGGTGTCAGGATTACCCATCAGCGCTTTTGCAAACAGCACACGCTGCATTTCGCCGGCCGATAAGTGATTTAGGTGCTTGTGTGCAAGGTCTTCGTCCGGATAAAGTTCACTTAATAACGTAGCCCCTTTCTGTGTTTTGTGCGGGGTCAGGTTTAAAAAGGCTTCGGCCGAGATGGGCAGAAAAGGATGCGGGCGAATGCCTTGCGGCATGTAACTAATTTTGGTGGATGTGTTGGTCAGTGTGCCGCTGGTGGGTTTTAAAAGGTTGGCCAAAAGCTTTAGCAGCGTTGATTTGCCAGCACCGTTAGGCCCGATGATGGTGGTGATTGAAGGGTCTTTGGGTGTTTCAAAAGAAATATCTTTTAAGATCGTGGCGCCTGCGTGCCCAAAGCAAAGGTTATGTGCTTGAAAGCTCATGTGAAGGCCACCGTTTTAACGCACATGCCGGCAACTTTCTCATAAAGGCGCTGCAGCTCTTGTGTTAAAACAACCACCACAGACATGTCATGTTTGGGGGCGCTTTGAAGCGCGGTTAGCAGGTTTGTATAGTCTTGAAGGGAGCTCTGTGCCTTCTCTTCAAACGCCAGCAGCAGATCTGCGGTGTTTTTGGCTTTGAAGTTTGTCATGACGTAAAGTGTGAGTTGTTGTTGAATAAAAAACACCTGCTCTTTCAGATCTTCAAGCGCTTTTTGCTGCCAATAGGTTGCGGTATAAAAATGCTCTGCATTGTGTCGTAGCCAGTGAATGCCCAGCTTTTTGCCCAGCATGTGATAAAGCTGTGCAATGGTGTGCAGTTGTTTTTTGGTGCATTTTTGAACTTGAATCATGTCGGGTGCAAAGAAAAGTGCTTCTTCGGGTGAAGGCAGATTGTCGTTTGCCTCTTGGTATGGGTTTTGAGCTGCGTTTTTGGTGCTTTGCAGTTCTTGAAAACCCTTTTGATACATTGCGGTGATATTTTCGAAAGGCTGTGACAAATCTTCGTGTCGCAAAAACCAAATGGCCAGTCGTTTGATCGTCTTGTTGTTTTCAAGCAGGGCGTGATGCGCGTTGGACCTATCTGTTTCTTGTGGTGTAAAAAGGGTTTGTGTGCAAAGCATCTGCGCCACACAAACGGCCTTGACGATGTTTTGGTAAGAGGCTTTGGTCAGCGCGTTGATTTCGTGTACAAACGACGGCCCTAAGTGATTTAACAGCAGATTCACAAGCGATGTGCTGACAATGTCGCGCGCCAGGGGGTGCTGCGGTGTTCTTTTGTGAAAACGTTTGTTCAGCTGTGGTGGAAAATAAAGAGAAAGCAGTGCCTGAAAAGGCTTTTCGGATAAAAACGAGGCATTGCTAAGCGCGGCCTTTAGTGAAATTTTGGCATAGCCTAAAAGCGTTGCAATTTCGGGTCGCGTAAAGCCTGTTTTGGTGTGACGGCGTTCTTGCAGTTCGTCTTCTGATGGAAAGCCATTGAGCGAGCGTTCTAAAAGGTCTTCTTTTTCTAAAACGCGCATCAAGCGACAGTGTTCTTCAAATAAACTTTGTCGCAGGGCGTGGGCCCGATAAATGGTCTCGTTTTGCGCCACATTGTGTGCAAGGACCAGCTCAGCGACCGTTTCTTCCATTTCACCCAACATTTTGTTGCGTTCTTTATGGGTCAACTTTTTCTCTTGCATCAGTTGCGCATAAAGAATTTTGATATTGACTTCATAGTCTGAGCAGGTAACGCCTGCGGCATTGTCGATGGCATCGGTATTTAAAACGCCGCCTTTAAGCGCAAACTCAACACGGCCTTTTTCGGTAATGCCAAGGTTGGCGCCTTCGGCAATAATGCGGGCTTTCACATCTTGCCCGTTAACGCGAATGTTGTCATTGGCCCTGTCTGCAATGCTAAGGTTAGATTCAAGATGTCCTTTAATAAACGTGCCAATGCCGCCAAACCATAAAAGGTCTGCGGGGGCTTTTAAAATGGCTTGCATCAGTGTTTGGGGCGTCACTTTATCTTGATGCAGACCAAGCCATGCTTGAATTTCTTTCGACAAGGTGATCGTGCGCGCGTTGCGCTCGAACACGCCGCCACCTTTCGAGATAAGGGTGGTGTCATAGTCTTTCCAGGACGAACGCTCTTTTTGAAAAAGGCGCTTGCGCTCTTTATAGCTTGTGGCGGGGTCAGGGTTGGGGTCCAAAAAGATATGCCGATGGTCAAAAGCTGCCCTTAGTTGTATTTTTTTCGACAAAAGCATGCCATTGCCAAAAACGTCGCCTGACATATCGCCAATGCCAATCACGGTAAAGGGCTTGTTCAGTGATAGGCCGTTTTTCTGAAAGTGGTGCTCAACAGATTTCCAGGCGCCTTTCGCCGTAATGCCCATTTTTTTGTGGTCATAGCCATGGGTGCCGCCCGATGCAAAGGCATCATCAAGCCAAAAATGGTACGTGCTGGCCAGGGCGTTGGCATCATTGGATCGCGTGGCGGTGCCTTTGTCTGCGGCGACCACAAGATAGGGATCATCTTGATCACAGCTGGCCACATCACGCGGGGCGATGATTTTCTTTTGCAGGTAATTGTCGGTGACATCAAGCAGGCCTTTGATAAAAACCGAATAGGCATCGGGCGGCGTGGGCGCGCCCACAAGCTCTTTCGAAATAAAGCCACCCTTGGCGCCAACGGGTACAATAATGGCATTTTTGATGACCTGTGTTTTCATCAGGCCCAAAATTTCATTACGGTAATCTTCTTTGCGGTCCGACCACCTAAGGCCGCCTCGGGCCACAAGGCCGCTTCTTAAGTGTACGCCCTCCATAAACGAGGCATAAACAAAAATCTCAAACAGTGGCTTGGGCAGTGGAAGGCCCTCGATGTGCCTGCAATCAAATTTTAATGACAGATAGTTTTTAGACTGTGCGTTGGTTGTTTGGTAGAAGTTTGTGCGTACGGTGGCTGTAATCAGGTTGAAAAAGCATCTTAAAACATGCTCGTCATCATGGTGCGGAATGTCACTGATTTGCTTTAAAAGCTGCGGATGCTCTTTAGGGCATGTTTGATCTTGCGGGCAAAGGGCGGCGCTTGACACGGGGCGCATGCGGTCGTGAAATAGCTGGATCAGCTGCTGCACGATGGGCACATGCTTTGAAAAAGTTTCTTGAATATACGTGTCGCTGTAAGGCACGTTGATTTGTTTTAAGTACTTAGCATAAGCACGCAGCAGGCGGCATTCTTGCCATGTAAGGCCAGCGCTGACGATTAGCTTGTGAAAATCGTCGCTTTCAGCCTCTTGATAAAAAATGGCTTCAAAGGTTTCTTCAAGGCGTTTTTCAAGGGCCCCAAAGTGGGCGGCGTCGATCACCTGTGACAGGTAAACAAAGTGGATAAAGCTTTGCGCATACTGCGGTGTTTTGGGTAGGCAAAAAGAAATTTCAGTGTCCACCTGAAGACCCATGTGACTTAAGATAGGAACCAGTCTGCTTAAAGGAAGCGAGGTTTTGGGATGATAAATCTTAAGCAGTGTTTGGTTTTTTTGATGTGAAAACTGGCACTTAAACTGGCAATCACCCAGCCCCTTTTGGAAAATAAGCAAATCATCTGCAGCCTCAAGCGGCCCGGCATATGTTTGATAGTTTTTGGGAATATTGATGGCGTAATTTTGATAAAACTGCGCACCCTTGGTGCCGCCCAGCCTGTTCTTAAGGGCCTTTTGAAATCGCAGTGTCCATGAAAAAACGGCATCTCTAATCAGCCCCTCGGCGGTTTCTTGCGCTTTTTTTGTGTCGGTTTTTGCAAGAGGGCACAAAAAATAAAACGACGTGTGCGTGCGATAACGTTGAACGTCCAGCGCCACACACGTACTGCCAAAACCTTGGTTAAGTGCCTTGGTAAGCGATGACAGCGCTTGCGATCCGGTCGCCTCGGGTATGGGGATATGAAGCAGTTTTAGGGGTGAGTCTGTGATATCATAAAGCGCCAGTTTGCCTGCGCTGTCGTGTGTAAGCAGCGACAAAACCAGCGAGGCTAAATGTTTGGTCGAAAGATTCTGCGCCACAAAAAGCGGCAAGCCATCAAAACAGCTGCGTATTTTCGACGTAGGCGGCCAGCCATAATGCGTCGCAACATATTGTTCTAGTTGACGCAGCTTGGTTTGCAAGAAGGCCTGCGCTTCTCTTGCCAACAGCGTGTGCACGCTGTACCCAAAAAAAGTATGCGGCAGTTGCTTGGTGCCGACTGGTGCTTCAAAAAAAGTCATCTGATCGATGACCTGCGTTGTGGAAAAATCTGTTTTGAAAAGGTGTTTGGCGTAAAGGGGCTTTGGGTTTTTGTCTGCTGCCCGAGGCGGTTGAACACCAAGTGCCTTAAAAAAATCAATGCCTTCGTTTTGTGTGGCGCCATGATACCCAAGCGGTATGAATCTTTGTTGCCTAAACAGCGTTAAAAAAAAAGGATCCACAGCGTCGGCGTTTTGCGTTAAATCCTCAAACGCTTTTTGGGCGTGCGCAGAAGAGATGCGCAGTTTTGCAAGGGTGTCTAAAAAAGCGTTGATTTTGTGTTGGATCTCAAGCGCTGCTGAAGGCTCAAGCAGATCGTCCAAAATTAGCACATAAAAATCTTCGGCGTTGCCCGGCGCTGTATCTCTCTCTAGAGGCTGTAGTGTTTTCAGGTGGTCGTCATGTGTTCTTTGCGCCTTAAGTGACGCTGATAAAAAAGTGCTCAAAGGGCGCTCTAATGCCTCGAAAAGGTTGCACAGCAGCGGCGGGCCCAATGGGTGCGCGGGGGCCGAAAGCAACAGAACACTTTTGGGAAAAACGCCCAATGCTTCTGTGATTTCTTGTGTTAAAAAAACAGGTTTCTGAGCTTTGGAAGTTTTGAAAGCCGCCCACGCTTTTGTGAGCAAGGGCGCCCACGTTTCTTGCACATAAGGTGTGTCAAAGGTGTGGCCAATCTGGGACAAAAGGTTTGAGGCAAAAAGAGCAAACGCGTCAAATTCGGCCGTATGAATGGCGTTTTCAAAGCCCGAGATAAACTTGTTTAATGCTTTAAAGGGAAGAGTGGCCTGTTTTGTCAAAAAAACCTCAGCTTAGAGCATTTCTGAACTGGAGCGGGCGAAGGGATTTGAACCCTCGACCCCAACCTTGGCAAGGTTGTGCTCTACCTCTGAGCTACACCCGCAATCCTTGATAAGAAACATCTTACATAGACCCAGCACTTTTTGCAAAACAAAAAAACATCAAGACTCTTTTAAAGGTTTTTGATCACGCTGCAACGCCAAAGCGTGCGCGTAAACCGTTTTTTTAGACAGTCCCGTTTCTTTGCACGCAAGGGCAACGCTTTCTTTCAGGCTGTGATGGGGGAAAACGCTTTGAAGGTAGGCATCCAGCCTTTGGGTGGCGGCCTCTTCAAGGGGCGCGCCAAGCAGAAAGGTGATTTCGCCTTTAAGGGTTAGGTGAGGGTCTTGCAGAAAGCAATCCAGCGTTGTGGTGTGTTTTTCTTCAAAGGTTTTTGTCATCTCGCGCACAATCACCAGTGTGCGGTTGCCAAGTATTTGGCGGCATTTTTCAAGCGTTTTTAAAAGGCGCTTGGCTGATTCAAAAAAAACTAGCGTGGACTTTAAAGAGGCAAGCTGTGCCAGTGCCTCTTGCCAGCCTTTGGGGGGTAAAAAGCCTTGAAAAAAGAAGCGGTCGGTGGGCAGGCCCGATAACGAGACAGCCGTTGTTGTAGCCGATGGTCCTGGTATGGCCGTGACATAGATATTGTGCGCTGCACAGGCCGTTAAAAGTTTGTAACCTGGGTCCGAAATCAGCGGCATGCCCGCATCGCTGATCAGCGCAACGCTTTGTTGTTGCTGCAGCGTTTTTAAAAGGCGGTCGCGGGTTTTATCATCGCTGTGATCATTGTAGGCCGTAAGGGGCGTTGCAATGCTGTAATGGGTTAGCAGTTTTTGGCTAAAGCGCGTGTTTTCGCACGCAATCAGCGAGACATTTTTAAGCGTCTCAAGGGCACGCAGCGTGATGTCTTGCAGGTTGCCAATGGGCGTTCCAACGATGTAAAGGCCAGGCTTCATGGGGTGTTCTTTTGATCCGCGCCACTCAAAGGCGTGGCTTTGAGGGTGCCGTCTTTGAACATAAGTTGCAGCACAGATTCATTGCGAGCAGCAGCTAAAGATGTCAGCGGTGTGTTTTGCTTTGAAAGCGCCAAACAAAAACCTCGATCAAGAGCCTTTTGGTACGAGCTTAACATCAGGCGTTTTGAAAGCGTGTCAAAATGGGTTGTTTGCATCTCAAGCCTTTTCGCAAAGCCTTTATGCAGCCTGTCTTTTGTGTTGTGCAAAGCCAGCGCATGCATTTGGCACAGCATGCGGGGTGTGCGCAGGCGCCCGGCTGTTTGGCCCAGTTGTTGTGTTTTTTGTTCAAAAAAGCGTCCCGTGGTTGCAAAACGACTTTGCAAGTCATCAAGGCGCTGTTCGTGCGTTTGAAGACAATTGTCTTGTCCCTTAAGACGATGCGTTAAAAAAGTCACGCGTTGGGCCCACAAGCTGACTTTGTTGTGCAATCCTTTTAAAAGACGGCCTTTGGTTTGTTGCAGCTGTGTTTTCAGGGTGTCTTGCAGCGGGGTGGCCATTTCGGCCGCAGCAGTCGGCGTTGGGGCGCGCTGATCAGCTGCATAGTCAGTGAGGGTGGTGTCGGTTTCGTGACCAATGGCCGAGATCACAGGCAAGGTGGCAGCAGCCACAGCCCTGACCACGGCTTCTTCGTTAAAGGTCCACAAATCTTCAAGGCTGCCTCCGCCACGTGCCACAATCAAAAGATCAGGCGTTAATGGGTGGTTGTGTGCGGCAAGCTTTTCAAAAAGCTGAAAGGCGCCGATGACTTCTGGCGCCGCCTTATCGCCCTGCACGCTGACGTCACACAAAAGGACCTTAACCGGAAAGCGCGCCTTTAGGCGATGCAGAATATCTTGAATGACGGCGCCTTTTGCTGATGTGATCAACCCTATGGTTTTTGGATAAGGCGGCAAGGCTTTTTTGCGCTCGGGGGCAAACAATCCTTCTTTTAAAAGCTTGGCTTTTAAGGCGGCCAAAATCATGTAAAGCTCACCTTCACCCTGAGGCCAGGCGTGCTGAATCACAAGCTGATACTTTGAGCGGCTAGCGTATGTGGTGATTTTGCCCAAGCAGATCACCTTTTTGCCGTGCGCTAAAAGCGGAGCGATTTTAGCCGCCAAAGGGCGCCAACAAACGGCATCAAGCGTTGCTTGATCGTCTTTGATGGCACAATAAAGATGACCTGATGTGTGCAGCTTGGGCATAGACACTTCGCCTTGTACGCGCACATTAGAAAAAGCATCTTCAACACAGTTTTTTAAAAGGCGCGACACAAGGGTGACCGACATCAAAGGCGGTTGTGTGGGGTCAGCATTTGGGGCAGGGTGTGTGTTCATGTGCCTGTCTTGCGTTCTTTGGTTTTGATTTTTTTAAGTGCCTTGTGTGTGGCCGGTGCGCTTGTTGAAAGCAGGCTCAACTCTTGAGCGTTTGGCAACACCGTCTCTTCCACCTCGTCCACGAAGGCGTTATAGGCTTTGGTAGATTGCTGCAGGTGGCGCCCGATGTGCTGAATGTGCGTGGTCAGCTTCTCAAAGGCGGCAGAGAGCTCTTTGCCAAGGACACTAATTTTCTGGGCATTGTCGCTTAAAGACTGCTGGTGCCAGCCAAGGGCAATCATTTTCAGCAGCGCAATAAAAGTCATGGGCGTTGTCAGCAAAACGGCTTTTTCAAGGCTGTAATCAAGCAAGGTGGGGTCTTCTTCAAGCGCCTTAATCAGCAGGGCTTCTGTGGGCAAAAACAGCAAAATAAAGTCGGGCGTTTGCTGAAGATAGCGCGTGTAATCACGCCTATAAAGGCTTTGAATATGTTTTTTGATATGCGCCACGCTTTCTTGCACACTGGCTTTGGTCATGGCCTCGGTGCCTGCTTGACGCAGATAGCTGGTCAAAGGTGTTTTGGCATCCACAATAATGTGACGCTCAAACGGCAATTTAATAATCAAGTCGGGTTTCAAAAGACGTTCTTCATGGGTGAAAGAGGCCTGGTCAAGAAAGTCACAAAAGGGCAGCATGCCGCTCCACTCTACAAGGCGTCTTAGCTGTATTTCGCCCCAGCGTCCCCGAATGTTGGGCGTTTGCAACGCTTGAAGCAGTTGCCCGGTTTGCTTGTAAAGATTGCTTTGAACGTTTGACAAACCCTTGATTTGCTCGGTTAAGCCTTCATAGGCACTAACGCGCGCTTTTTCCAGTGTGTTGATCTTTTCATGCATCGTACCCAGTGTTTCTTTAAAGGGCGCCAACATCTGTGTGATAGCCTCTTTATGGTGCGACAGCTTGCCGTCGGTTGCATGGCCATAGGTTTCAAAAAAAGCCTGTGACTGTTTTAACAAAAGCGATGATGCCTTTTCCATCGATTCGGCGCAAAGGACTTTGATTTGTTGTTCAAGCATTTTTTGCAGTGTATCGGCCGAAGTCAGTTGTGCCCGAAGGCGCGCGTTTTCGGCCACACTTTCTTGATGTGTGCGCTGAAGTGCCGTGTGGGCAAAACGCAGTCGCGCATAAACAGTGCCCAGTATACAAAAAGCAACAAGTGCAAGGCTGAAGACAAAAACCATAGGCTTAAAAGACGTTAACGGGGCACCTCTGTGCCAAAACTGCTGTCAGAAAATAATTTTAAGGGAATTCGATGTTTGTGTGAACCAAAAAAATTATTTTGCGTCCTTTTTGAAAATGCGTAGAATAGGGATAAATTTTTCGCTGATTTTGTGTGAAGATGCCCGTACGCTTGTTTTGCTTTGCCTCGACCGCCCTTTTGTTGGGCCTTGTTTCGCCCTTGTGCGCGCCTCCTGCAAAGCAGGCAGCCAAGGCGGCGCCTGCTAACAAGCAAACCAACACCAAGCAAACAAAAGCGCAGGCCATTCAAGTGCAAGGTGCGAAAAAAAGCGCTGCGATCAAAACGTGGCAAGATGCCCTGGCGGCAGCTTATGATTTTAGCCCGCAGATCAGAACAGCACGTACCGAGGTGCGGCGCACGCAAGAGTCAAAAAAGCAAGCCTATGCCGAGTGGGTGCCTGATGCCAGTGGCTATGCAACCTATGACATTGAAAAACACAACGTCAAAAAGGGCGCGCAAGGAACAACAGATCGGTTGCAGCAGCCCATGGGCTATGGTGTGCGTTTAAAACAGAATATCTTCGCCAGCGGTGGCACACTGGCAAGAACGCGCAAAGCGTCAGACGCTATTATAGCTTCTGAGCTTGCGATGTATGATAAAGAGTCGTCTATTTTCTTAGAAACGCTGCGCGCTTTTCTTGAGGTGCTTGTGGCCAAGCAGCTCAAAGAATTTTACAAGCAAAATGCCGTGCTGTCGCAAGAGCTTTTCGAGCAAACCAAGGCACGTTTCGAGGTGGGTGAGTTGCGCCATACCGACACCTTGATTGCGCAAGGCAAGTTGGCCGAATCCCAGGCAAAGTACGTTGAGGCTGTGGGGCGTTTGGCCGTTGCCAAAACACAATTGCAGCGTTTTACGGGTTGTGCGATTGATGAAAGCATTTTGGTCTGGCCAGATGACATTCAGCTTCATTTGCCTAAAAATAAAAACATGCTGATTCAAGCTGTTTTAAAAGGTAATTTTTCTGTTCTGGCTGCGGCCAAACAAGAAAGCGCCTCGCGTCATGAAGTGCAATCACAGCTATCGGGTCAAATGCTTCCAAGCGTTGATTTGCAGGCTGATGCAGGTAGGCAGTTTGGCAACACGCGTTTTGGTCCGGCGGCAACATCGACGCGTGTTAAAACCAATGATGGCATTTTAAAGGCAACGGCAAGTTTGAATATTCCCTTGCCTTTGGGGCGCCAGCAATCCCTTGTGCGCGTGGCCGAGCAAGACTTGAATGCAAGACGCCTCAACCGTCAAGATGTGCAATTAGATGTGCGTCAACGAGCGCTGCAGGCCTGGTATCAAATGCGTTCGGCCAGAAAAGGTGTCGAGCGTTATAAGATTGAGCTTTATGCAAACGAGCGCGCTCTTGAGGCCATGCAAGAAGAGTATCTGCAAGGCACCCGCACGTTTGTGAACGTGTCAGAAGTGCAAGAAAGAAAAGAAGAAGCCTATCAAAACCTGATGGAACATAAGAAAAAAGCGATGCTTGAGGGGCTAACGATTTTGTACTATACGGGAAACCTGACGGCAAGAACGTTGAAGTTGCGTGTTGCATATTATGATCCAAAAGCGTATGGTCCTTGGTTAGGGCTTGCGCCTCAGCAGGACAAGCCGCAATTGTTAACGGATCAATAGGTGCTTTATGGCCGAGCAAGAAATGTCTATGGAAGAGGTGCTCTCTTCTATCCGCACGATTTTGGCGACAGAAAGTAAAATTGGCGACAAGGCGGCAGCCAAACGTCCGTTTGATCGCTTTGGCAAACAAGAGACATCGGAAGTTCTTGATCTCAAAGATGTGGTCAAAAAACCCAAGCAGAGCACGCAAGAGCCCAAAGGTACGTCGCCCACTTTAAAAGCAGGTGGCCAAGGCAGCGCGGTGCTGTCAATGGATCGCGAGGCTGTGAAGGGGCATGACTTGGCCTCAAAAATTGCCCAGCAAGAGCGCCTGACGGGCGGCCTTGAGGGCTTTTTGCTGGCCTCTTTGCAAAAAATTATGGGAGATTATTTTGAAACATGGGCCAAAGAGCATATTCCGCAAATGGCCGAGCGTGTTTTAAAAGAGCAGATTCGGACTATTTTTCAGTCCTATGAGAAAAAATCTTAGTGGTTTTTTGTGTTCTCACATCATCAAGCTGTTTTTCTTCTAACTTTTTCTCGGTCTCTTTAAGGCGCACCGTTTCTTTTTCTTGCACTGTTTTGTGTGGCTGGGCTTGTCTGAAAAGCGCTTGAATATCTGCGTGTGTTTTTTCGATGGCCTGTTGATTCGCTTTAATGTTTTCTTGCAGCGCATCTTGGCGGGTTTGAATCTCTTTTAAAAAATCCTCAAAAAGCGATCGCAGCTCGGGCGATTGGCGCACCAGCCGCCACTCGGCCTCAACCGATTGGCTAAGCGCTTTTTTGCTTTCGTGCAGGGTTGCGTTTTCAGCTTGTTTTTCAAGTAATTGAAGCCTTTTTTGTTGGGCCTGCTTTTTTAAAAGCGCTTCTATCTTTTGATGCGTTTTGATTTTCATCAGCTAAAAACTTTTTTTAGCTTTAAAAGCCCGTCCTCAAAATGGCTTTCGTCATCTTTGGCCTGTTGCAGAAAGGCTTCAATTTTTGGAAACAAACGCACGGCCTCGTCAATCTCGGGCGATTGCCCTTTTTTATAGGCGCCAAGATGAACCATATCGGCCATCTCTTCATACACCGAAACCACTTTTTTGGCTTTTTGAATCAAAGCCTCTTCATCAATGGTGCGCGCGGGCATGCTGCGCGAGATGCTTTTTAAGATATTAATGGCAGGATAGCGGCCTCTTTCAGCAATGCTGCGGTCAAGGACAATATGGCCATCCAGAATGCCACGTGTGGTGTCCGAGATAGGCTCGTTGTGATCGTCGCCTTCAACAAGCACGCTAAAGATACCGGTGATCGAGCCCTCATGGTCTGTATTGCCCGCTCTTTCAAGCAGGCGCGGCAGTTCAGAAAAAACGGTTGGCGGAAAGCCACGTGTGGTGGGGGGTTCACCGATAGAGAGACCAATTTCGCGTTGGGCAAGGGCAAACCGCGTCATGCTGTCAACAACGCACAAAACGTTCAGTTTTTGATCGCGAAAGTATTCAGCCAGCGTCAGTGTGACATAAGCTGCTTGACGGCGCACAAGCGCGGGCATATCTGATGTGGCCACCACAACAATGGCTTTTTTAAGGCCTTCGGGGCCTAACTGATCTTCGATAAATTCGTTAACCTCACGCCCACGCTCACCGATGAGGCCCACCACAATGACATCGCATTGTGTAAAGCGTGTGATTTGCCCCAGTAGAATAGATTTGCCGACGCCGGTTGCTGAAAAAACGCCCATGCGTTGGCCTTTGCAGCATGTGGCAAAGGTGTTAATGGCGCGCACACCCAGGCTGATCGGCTCTTTGGTGCGCAGTCGGGTGTGGGCTGGTGGTGGTGTGGCTTTGACGAAATAAGGTTGTGTGCCCTGCAACAAAGGGCCTTTGTTGTCGATGGGGTTGCACAGGCCATCAATGACGCGGCCTTTCCATGCGCTGGTAGGATGAATGTTAAGCCCCGCACGTAAAACGACGACTTTTGATCGGGGCTTAATGCCCTCTAAAAAGCCATAACCCATGACAAGGGTCATGTTTTCTTTAAAGCCCACAACTTCGGCTAAAAGGGGCGGCTGGCTGTCACGGTGAATCGACACAACGCTGCCCAGTTGCACGTATTCGTTAATACCTTTGACCTCAACCAAAAGGCCGACAATCGAGTGCACGCGGCCAAACCAACAGCTTGTCCTGATTTGGTTCAAGTTGGATGCAAAAAGATCAAGTATTTCGTTTGGCTGTAAAAGCACGTGATGCAAAAAACGCTTTTCATTAAATTTAGGTGAAATTCTATCGGAATACTTCTTAACAAATACTTTTTTTTTTGCTTTGATGAGGGGCGTTGGCTCAAGCTTCAAAAAAAACGCGATATCCTAAACAAAAGTGCTGCAGTTGGGGGGGCGGCTTTATGAACACAGTACGTTTGGGTACGCGTCGAACACCTTTAGCCATGGCGCAAACAAAGCTGGTGCAGCATGCACTGCAGCAACAAGGCATCAAAACAACTCTTGTGACGTTTTCAACCAGCGGTGATCGCTTTTTAAAACCACTGCGCTTTCATGGAGGAAAAGGCCTTTTTATCAAAGAGATAGAAGAGGCTTTGTTACAAAAAGACATCGACATTGCGGTGCACTCTTACAAAGACATACCGCATCAAGAAACAGAGGGGCTTTGTGTTGTGGCAACGCCTCGGGCCGAGGTGCCGCAAGATTTGTGGGTGTTGCAACAAAAAGTGCCACAAGGCCTTCTGGCCCAGACTTCTTTAACCGTTGGCACGTGCTCGTTAAGACGCAAATGGCAACTGCTGCATGCCTACCCAAAGCTGCGTGTGGCCGAGATGCGTGGCAGTGTTGGCACGCGCCTGGACAAGCTTGAAAAGGGCGACGTGGATGCGCTGATTTTGGCAGGTGCGGGTCTTCAAAGGTTGGGGCTGATGCCGCTTAAAGCGCCGTTGTCGTTTCAGTGGCTGCCTATCCAACAAATGGTTCCGGCGGTGGGGCAAGGTGTTTTGGCGTTGCAATGTCGGTGTGATGACCAAGGCACTATCAAGCACGTTACTTGCCTAACGCACAAGATCACCGAAGCCCGTTTAAAGATCGAGCGTGCTTTTTTAAGAACCATAGAAGGCACGTGCGAGACGCCCGTTGGCGGGTACGCTGATGTTCAAAACGAAGCTGTTTATTTAAGTGGTTTTTTATGTGCGCCAAACGGTGACCAAGCGGCGTGGCTTCATAAAACAGTTGCGATCAAAGCGCTTTCTTGCACACACGATGACTTGTGTGCGGTGGGCAAACAGTTTGCAGAAGCGCTGCTTGCAGGCCATCAAAAAAGTTGTGTGTCATGCAAACCCTTGTAATTCCGCGTGCGTCTAATGAGGCAACAGAGACAGCTCACTTTTTTGAAGATGTCGCCGTTGCGGTCAAAGATATTGCCTTGTTTGATGTGCTGTTTAAGCCACCTAAAACACCGCTGCCAAAAGATGCGGCTGTGTGTGTGACAAGCAAAAACGGCGTGCGCGCGCTTGCGCGTTTTGGTGTTCCAAAAGATATTTTACTTTTTGTGGTGGGGCAAGCCAGTTACGCTCTTGCGCAAGCGCTGGGGTATCAAAACGGCGTTATGTCATCTGATGGCACGGCCAAAGGGTTGGTTGATCTTGTGGCTACCAAAGCGCAGGGGCGCCCACTTTTTTATCTGCGCGGGCAAGAGGTTCGCTATCCTTTAAAAGAAACACTTGAAAAGCGCAACCTGCCTCTTTGCCAGCACTGTGTTTACAAGCTGGTCTTACGTCCAGAAGGGGCTAAACGATTGCACCAGGAACTTTTATCCAAACCATGGGGTGTGCTGGTGTTGTCTTTACGCATTGCGCAGGCGTTAAAAGATATCATGGCGGCAAACGCCCTTAAACCTTTGTTAGCCGAAACGCACTTTTTTGCGCTTAGTGCCGCAAGCGGTGCACCTTTAGCAGATCAGGTGGGGTCGTCTTTGTTATATCCTGCAACGCCTTCACTGTCGCATCTTAAAAAAAGGGTACAAAAAGCTTTGTGGTAAAACTTTCTAGGGAAAGATCGTTTAAGATAAAGCAAGGATGCAAAAAACAAAGGGGCGTTAAAGCACGATGTATGCAAGGTTTTTTTTAAAAAACATCTTCTTTGTCAGTGTGTTGTGCGCACCTTTGGGGTTTTCGGCGCTTCAAGATGTCAGCGTGTCTTTGGCTTGGGGACCAACATCAAAAACACTGTCTTTTTTTGTGCTGTGGGGCGGCTTTGTTTTGTTGTTCTGGTGCGCATGGCTTGTGTACAAAGTGATGATCGCTCTTTTGTGCTGGATCTTTGGCATTCAAAATGAACGGGCTTTGCTGACAAAAGCGTTTATCTATCTGGATGGTGAAGATGATGCGCATCTTGACAAATTGCTGAAACAGCGTTGGATGAAACGCACACCCTTTGGGGCTATTTTAGACGTGATGCGGCATAAGAAAAAAAACTCGATTGCGTATCGCGAAGCCCTAACGCGCGCCTCTGTGTTCGAGGCACTACAAAAGTGGGCCTTGCGTCAAAAAGTGCGTCAAGAGCTTTTTTGCGGCAACACAAAACGTGGCTATGAGTTGCTTAAAGCGCTTTATGAAAACCAAGATCACAGTCCATGGACATTGAAAATGCTTGTTCAAAACGCACTTGTGCATGACGATGTCGATCTTGTGCAGCAAGTGCTTTATACCATGAAGAAAAAACGGCTTTTCCCAAGCGACCGTCTGAAGTGGGAAGGTGAGCTTTTGCTTAAAAAAGCTATCTTGTGGCAGGGGTCTTCGAAAAAAAAAGAGTGGCTGCTTGAAAAAGCATTGGTTTTGCTGCCAGAAGAAGATTCTGCGATGGCAGAGCTGGTGGCGCTTTATATTCAAGAAGATGACTTTAAAAAGGCCGAAGACATTCTGGCCTCTAGCTGGCGTTTGCGTCCGTCTCAAAAGCTGGTTCCTTTGCTGTGCAAAATATATGAACGCAAAACCAAAACCGAACGCTACGAGCATGTAAAAAAAATTGTTAACGAGCAGCAAGATCATCCCCTAAGCCTGCTTTTGCTTGGCACATGCGCCTTTAAGGCCGAGCTGCGTCCGGTGGTGCTTGAGTGTTCTGAAAAACTGACACCCCTTAAGCCCGAATGGGCTCTGTTTTTAAAGGGCCTTTTGCGCTATAACGAAAACAAAAGTGATAGTCTTAATCTGATGAAACAAGGAATGGGTGTCATGGATACGGCCCTTAAAGATCTTATGGAAGGGTTGCGTTTTTAGCGTGTTGTTACCGGTTGACTGGACGCCCGCGCGCCTTCAAAAACGCTATAAGCGTTTTTTAGCAGACGTCACACTGCCTGATGGCAGGTGCGAGACAGTGCATTGCCCCAACACGGGCGCCATGCGTGATTTGTTGGTGAAAGACAGTGTGGTTTATTTGTCACACGATGGTCATGCAAAACGTAAATATCCCTATACCTGGCAAGCGGTTCAGCACAACAACACGCTGGTGGGGGTGAACACGCATTTGCCTAATAAAATTATCAAGGCAGCACTTTCGCAAAAGGTTTTGCCTCATTTTGATATGTTTGACACGATACGTGCAGAAGTGGCTGAAACCAAAGGGGTGCGGTTTGATTTTTTGTTATCCACCCCATCTGAGATGTGCTACGTTGAGGTGAAAAATGTGCACTATCAGGAAAAAGGCGTGGCGCTGTTCCCCGATTCACCCACCGAGCGGGGTGTGAAACATCTTAAAGCATTGATGGAGAAAGTGCGTTTGGGGCATCGTGCAGCGCTGGTGTATGCTGTGCAGCGAGACGATTGCCATGCCTTTGACACCTGCCAAACGTTTGATCCCTTGTATGATGCCACAGCGCGCAAAGCGCTTGATGTGGGTGTTGAAATGTGTGCCTATGCGTTTACCCTGACACCCAAAGGCGTTTCTTTAAAAGGTGCCTTGGATGTTTTGAAAAAACAGGGGGACAGCAAAGAGAAAGCCCCGCCAACGCCTGGAAAGGCAGTGTGTGTATGATGTGCTCTGACTCTAAAACGCCACACATCCAAACGCAAGAGGGCGTTGTTTATCTGCATAATGCCAAAGAGTTCGATGCGATGCGCAAGGCCGGTCGTTTGGCCGCCTCGGTGCTTGACTATATCACACCTTTTGTGCAACCAGGCATCACGACCAATCGGCTGGATGAACTGTGTGAGACCTTTATCCGTGATCATGGTGCCGTGCCGGCGCCGCTGGGTTATAAGGGGTATCCAAAATCCATTTGTACGTCGCTGAATCACGTGGTGTGTCATGGGATTCCCAATGACAAGCCGCTGCTTTCAACAGACATCTTAAATGTTGATGTCACCGTTATTTTAGATGGGTGGCACGGCGATACATCGCGCATGTTTGTGCTTGAGCCGGTGCCGCCCATTGCACAAGACCTTGTGCAAACAACCAAGCAGGCGCTTGAGGGGGCCATTGCGCTTGTAAAGCCTGGCGCTTTTTTGGGGGATATTGGTTTTTTTATCGAAAACCTTGCCCGTAAAAAAGGCTTTTCGGTGGTGCGCGATTATTGCGGGCACGGCATTGGGCGACAGTTTCACTGTGCACCGTCTGTGCTGCATGTGGGGCATCGTAATACGGGCTTACAACTTCAAGAGGGCATGATTTTTACGATCGAGCCCATGCTGAACGTTGGCAAGGCCGACACCAAAACATTGCAAGACGGCTGGACTGTGGTGACAAAAGATAAAAAATTGTCTGCGCAGTTTGAACATACGGTCGGGGTGACCAAAGATGGGGTTGAAATTTTTACCACATGCACACCGGATCAAGCTTAAAAACGCAAGACAACAACCACTGCCTTGGGCATCGTCAAAGACTGAAGGCGCGTTTTTTAAGCGCACCTGATTCGTTGGCAGATTACGAACTTTTAGAATCTTTTTTATTTTTGTCTTTGCCGCGCGCTGACACCAAGCCTTTAGCCAAAGCGCTTTTAAAACACTTCCACAGCTTAGGTGGTGTTTTGGGTGCAACGCCTGAAAAATTGGCGGCGCTTAAAGGTATGGGGCCGCATGCAGTGTATGCGGTTAAGCTTGTTGAGTCTTTGTTGCATCGTTTGTTGAAAGAAAAGCTGTCGCGTGTTTCGCTTTTAGACAACATGGATCGTGTGGTGCGTTATTGTCGTGCAACAATGGCGCAACTTAAAGTCGAGCAATTTCGTGTTTTTTTTCTAGACACCAAAGGCAGCCTTTTGGCCGATGAATGCCAACAAAAAGGTACGGTGGATCATACGGCTTTATATCCGCGTGAGATTATGAAAAGGGCGCTGGCACTTGATGCGGCCTCGCTTGTGGTGGCGCACAACCATCCCTCGGGCTATGCAACGCCCTCAAAGGCTGACAAAGATGTGACGCAGCATTTAAGGCGTTTATCCCATGAAATGGGCCTTCGTTTGATTGACCATATTATCATTGGCAAATATGAATGGTACTCTTTTAGAGCGCAGGGTTTGTTATAAGATGTTGTCTTTTAAAAAACTCTTTGCTGTTTAGGGGCAGCTTTCGTTTAAACGTCAATACAGGCTTATGTTTTATATTTTTCGTCTTATAAGTTTTCAGCTGCTGGGCATTACAAGCTTTTTGGCCGGCATGATGGTTTTTTTGCTGTGGATTAAACAATCCTTCCGGTTTGTTTCTTTTATCGTTATCCAGCGCCTGTCTTTTTTCGATTTCTTTTGGTTTGTGATGTGGATGATGCCAGATCTTTTGGTTCTCGTTTTACCCTTTGCTTTTTTTCTGGCCGTTTTAATGTTGTATAGCCGCTATGAAAACGAGCGTGTTTTTATTGCGCTTAAAAGTGCGGGGTGCTCGTCATTCTTTTTACTGCGGCCCATTGTGTACATCGGGTTTTTGGGCGGTGCGTTTTTGTGTTTAATGACGCTTTATCTGGTGCCCCTCTCCTTTCAAAAGTTTAGACAGCAAGAGCTCTTTTTGCGCTCATCCTTTTCAGAGAAGGCTGTGCAAGTGGGCGAGTTTAAAAAAATTGGTCCCTTTGTGGTGTATGCACGCGAGCGTCATGCAGATGGATCATTTGGAGGCCTTGTTGTGTTTGACGAGCGGCAAGCGCCTGAAAAAATTTTTTTAATGGGCGAAAAGGCCCTTGTGCGCCCGCAAGAAGATGGCATGGAAATTTCGCTTAAACAAGGCATAAGGCAGATGTATGACAAAGAGAAGCTGTCGTGTTTTCAGTTTCAAGATTATACGTTTTCGTCCCGCCGCGAAAAGTCATCGGCAGCAGGGCATAAAAAGCTATACGAAAGATCTCTCGTCGAGCTTTTTCGGGTGCCGCGCACGTCACCTTTTGCCCGAAACGCGTTTTTTGAAGGGTATCAGCGCGTGTTTGCGCCCTTCTACTTTCTATCGTTTGGGCTGTTGGCGGGGATTGTGATGCTTTATTTTGGTCATGTCAGCTTGTTTAAGCGGGGGTTGATTGCGTTGTCGTTGTTTATGGGATTGCAGCTGGGAACGCTGATTGTGCTTCAAATGAACGATAAATTTGGCATTTTAGCACCCGTGCTTGCGCTGCTTATTTTGTTAGCGCCGCTTTGTGTGGTGTTTTATGAGTGGCAAAGGGCCCGCCAGTTTTTGGTTGAGCATCGAAAGGCATAAAGGATGATCTCTACGTGGACGCGGTATATAACGCGTCTTTTCTTGTCATATTTTGCAAGCGTTCTTTTTTTGGTGTCAGCGCTTGTGACATTGGCCGAGTTTATTGAATTGCAAAGGCGCGCGGTGCCGTTTTCGTTGGTTGATAAAGTACTGCTTGCATTAATGAAGATGCCACAAACCCTTGAGCAGATTTTTCCGTTACTCATTTTTTTGTCGGCGCTTTTGGTTTTTGGGCGCTTAAGTTTTTCAAACGAATACCTTGTGCTGAATAACGCAGGTCGCTCTATTTGGCAGGTCTCTTTGCCTTTTTTGGGGCTGGCGTTTGTGCTGGGTGCGTTGAATCTTGCATTGTTTCAACCGTTGTCTGTTTTTTTGCTGCGTAAAAATTATGCGATTGAAGCGCAAGGATCTATGCAAAAAGCAGACGAGATGTTTCGGATTTTTTCATCGGGCCTTTGGATTAAAAAAAAGCAAAAGGATGGTTACTTTATTGCGCACATTCAAGGTTTGCATAGCCCGAACGAGCCTTTAAAAGGCTTAAGTCTTCACGTTTTTTCTGATGAAAACAAGCTGAAAGAAAGCTATTTTAGCAATGCCGTTGTGCCTTTAAAAGAGGGCTTGCTTGCGCGCGAAGGCTGGCGCTTTTCGGCAGAAGAGGGCGTGACCATGTTTGAGAAAGTCACGCTTCCCTTTTCGATTGACTTCAAAGAGCTGTTCAAAAAAAGTTTCAAGCCCGAGCTGATTTACTTTTTCTCTTTTCCGTCGATTATCTCTTTTTTGCACAAAACGGGTGTGCCGGTCAGAATGTATGCTTTTAAATGGCAGCAACTGTGGGCATCGCTTCTTGAATGTGTGGCTTTTACCCTTTTGGCGGCGGCAATGGGGCTGCAGTTTCACCAACGCTATGGCTCGTGGTTTTTTATTTTCTTTGGGTGTGTTGTGGGGTTTGTGTTTTATTTTATGACACAAATGTTACAAGCCTTCGGGGCGGCTAGCCTTTTGACTGTTTTTTTCGCCTCGTGGATGCCAAGCGTTTTTATTTGTTTGTTTGCGCTGCTCTTGCTACTCTTCTTGGAAGAAGGTCAAAAGAAACATTATTAGCCGTGTGTTGCACTTGATTCGTTTTTTTCTAATCATGTTTGTGTGTTTGGCACCAGTCTTTTGCCTTAAAGCTGACGTGGCAAGGCGTCCCGTTTGTCGGTCTGGCCAGATGCAAGCGCAGCAAGGTGATCCCTTTTTGCTTTATGCAGATGTGGTTGAGTATGACCGTCTTTTGGGCATCTGGCGGTTTATCGGGCACGTGGAAGCCAAGGGTGATCAAGAAGAAATACGCGCCGATCAGCTGATCTACAACGAGAAAACCGAGCTGTTGATTGCAACAGGCAATGTGCGGTTCAAAGGGCCAGATGAGCAGCTTTTTTTTGCGGAATACATCGAAGTCACCGGTCAATTTAAAGAGGTCTTGCTAAGGCAAGTGCGGTTTTTAATGGAGGATAAAAGTCGCTTTGTGGCCAGCAAAGTTTTGCAAGACAACCAGTCTAAACAAACAACGTTGCAAAACACTGCCTACACGCCTTGCTTTCCCTGTAAAGAGAACCCAAGGCAGCCGCCTTTGTGGCAAATCAAAGCACGCAAAGTGATTAAAGACGGCATCGAAGAAAAAATTATTTATATCGATCCACACATTGAGTTTTCGGGCACACCCGTGCTGTATATGCCCTATTTAAGTTTTCCCACCAAAAGAGCCAGTGGTTTTTTAACACCTAAGTATGGTACCTCTTCTATATTAGGCACGTTTGCGGGGGTGCCCTATTTTATTGCAGCTGAACATTTTGATGTGATGCTGACGCCTTTTGTGACCACAAAACGTGGCTTTGTGTCAGGGGCAGACTACAGGCACAAAGGGCACTTTTTTGATCTTGATCTTAAAAGCAGTTTGAACATCTCAGAACAAATTTCTTATACACAAGATAATGTCAAAAAAACAACGCAACCTTTAAGGGGGCATGTTTTCTTTAAGTGGCGCTACGACATCAATGACCAATGGCGCATTCAAGCGAAGTCAGACCTTTCAAGCGATGCGACGTACTTAAGGTCGCTTGAATCGCTTCCCATTATAGGTGATAAGTGGTCGCGCCCCTTTTTGGAGTCTGATTTAAATATCGAGCGTTTTTCAACCTATGACTATCTACAAATGTCGGGATATGGCTATCAAGATTTAAGTGAAGAAACCAAAAAACTTGATCCACCCTATGTGGTGCCTTTTGTAACGTATAATTACACAACGCCGCCGTTGTGGCAAAACAGCTATGCCCAGTTTAAAACGCACTTTGCAACAATCAATCGCTCGCTAGGGGATCGCTATACCCGTATGATCGTCGATGGTGGATGGCATTTGCCCTATGTGACCGACTGGGGGCAGATGGGTGAATTATTTGCAACGTTGCGTGGTGACGTGTATTACACATCGCTTGCACCGGAAGGGCAGATAGCTGATCGAAGCTATACAACGCGTTGGCGCTCATTGCCACGGGTGGGGATTCGCAACAGTTGGCCGTTCAAACTGAAAGAGGTGCCTTTTATGCTGGCGCCCTTTGCAAATGTGATTTTAGCCCCGCCGCTTTCAAAGCAAGAGCATTTTCCAGTCGGTGACAGCAAAGCTTTTGAGTATAACGACAGCACCTTTTTAAGAACAAACCGCTCGTCTGGATATGATCAAATCGACACAGGCTCGCGCGTGGTTTATGGATCAAAATTTCTTTTAAAAGGCTTTGCATTGGGGGATATACACTTTCTTTTAGGGCAAACCTATACGTTTACCGAACCCAGTGTTGTGATCAGGTATACAGGTGCTGAAAAAGGGTTTTCAGATGTGGTGGGCTCTTTAAGGGCTGACCCGTACGAGTGGTTGTCGCTTGATTATCGCTTTCGTTTAGATAGAGAGAGGCTAAGCACCCGTTTTAGCGAGTTTTCTGGTTTTTTTGGCCCTGATTACATTCGTTTGGGGCTTGCGTATACAAAGCTTGATGAAGATTTTTTGCCTTTTCACCGCAAACAAGCGCAAGAAATGATTAGCAGCTCGCTTGTCTATAAGCCTCACAAACACTGGGGCATTCAAGTGGGTCAGGGGTATAATCTAACCGAGAAAAAACTCTTAAATATTGGTGCAGACATTGTTTATCAAAACGAGTGCTTTAAATGTGTTGTGCAGTTTTCACGCTCTTTTTACAAGGCGCGTGACATTCGCCCCAACAACACGTTTGCCTTTGCCATTGGTCTTAAAAACCTTGGATCCAATTTCTCGGGTCGTGATCTGTCGCTTAAAGCATCACACAATGCCATTGTGCAACAGCATAAAATACTGGTGCCAGGAGAGGTATCACCCTAAGGGAGTTTTTAAGGAAGCTGCTTTAAAAAATGATTGACCTGCCAGTCTTTTTCTTTGCTGCCGCGCGATGAGCCAAACTCGAACGCGTAAGCATCTTTAAGGCACGCGCCAAAAATGCCTGCAATGGTCGAGATAATGCCTACGGCTTCGCCCGGTAGTGTGCTTTTATAAAGTGCAAGGCTGATCAGACAAAGCACAAGACCAAAAGCTGCGGCAACCACCATGATGTCGGCGCGTGTGTTTTTTTGGCCATGTTGCACAAAAGACATGTCGCGCTCTCGGGCACTTAATCTGTCGGTCACATGTTGCATGTGGTGCGTTTGTTCCATTTTTTTAAGGGTTTTTTGAAAAGACAAAAGCGCCTCTGGGTTCTTTTGAAAGATCTGCGTGATGGCTGACAGATCTTTTTGACCTGTAGTCATTTTGGCGGCATCAAGGATATGCTTTGCCATTTTCTCGCCGTCTTTGCCGGCAATCCAGTGCAAAAGAGAAGGAAAAAAGGGCGCTAAAGCTGCGGCTGCCGAAATAAGAGGTAGCGTATGCATCGTTTTTTATTCTCGTGAAGGATTGTTTTCGCTGTGTGTGGGCGCCTTAAAGCATGTCTGCCAATAGCCGTTTTCTAAATCTTGCGCAAAGGTTTCGTCGCTTGTGTGTTTTTGTGTGCACACATAAAGCGTCTCTTTGTTTTGCGCAAAGTCGTTTGGTTGATAGCTTGTCTGCTTTGTCCACCGTCCCTTGATGGAAAAAGGTGAGACTTGCAGGTGAAAAGGGCCAAACGTTTTGCCTGATGTGCTGTGAATCACAATCTGGTTGCCCTGTTGCGTGATGTCTTGAAAGGTGTCTGGTTGAAAGACATCTTCCTCAAGCCGTAAAAGACGGCCTTCAAGCTCTTCAAAGTTTTGATCGACTTCTTGCGCGGTCAAGGTGGTGCCTTTTTCAGCTCTTAAGGTCAAGGTCATGACAAAATCTCCGGGTGAAGGGGGGTGAACGTAACGGTAAAAGCCGCATCTTGTTTGTGCTGATAGCGTGTTGAGTGATAGGTGATGTGTTCTCCCGATGCTGTCTCCCGAAGATTAAGCTTCAAGGCGCCGTTTTGCAGGGCGTGCCCTAAGTTTTGTGCTGAAAGCTGTTCGTTGGGGATTGAAAAAACAACCGCATCTTGTGGTGATGGGGGCGCGTCAAAAGTAAAGGGATTGATGTTCTCTAAAAGAGTGATGTTGGTTTTTGAGGGATACGCCTCGGTGATCTCGTAATAAACCTGACAGCATGCCTTTAAATCGGTTTGAAACAAACCTGCATAAGGGCGCACAATGTGACCCTTGGTTTCGGGGGGATGGCGTTTATTTGTATGGGTGGAAAGATGCTCGATCACCGGGTGTTGTTCAAAACAAAAGGTGTGTTGCAAAAGGGGTTTTTCAGTTTTCGGCATCACAAAACCATGTGTTTCAAGCGCGTCAAGTGGATGCGTTGCATCGTTTAAATCAAACTGTCCTTCGTTTGAAAGAAAGATATCAATGTGCGAGACAGCCCGCTCACAAAACGCTTGTACGCTTTGAGGTAGGGCCTCTTTTTGATATAACAAGAGAGGTTCTAAAGGCTTTTGATCAACAATCAGTTGTGCGGTGGTTTGGCTGTGGTGCAAAAACTTGGGGCTACAAATAACATCAATCTTTAAGGCTTGCGGCATCACCTCTTGCGGTTGTGCTTCAAAATCCAGCGCCTCCTCAGGTGCGATCTTCATTTTGGCAATGTCGGTATTAAAGGCATAGGTGCTGGGTGCGTGGTATGGTGCATCGTGTAAAAGCGGTGTCATCGTCAAAGCTCTATTTGTTGTGGTGAGGCCCATTGAATGGGGTCTTGAAGGTCAATGTGGTGCGTTGTGTTGTCGGCTGTCATTAAATTTTGAAACGCAAATGAAAGGCGCGTGTTCAAGGTGTGCACCTGCGCAAAAGGCAGGGGCTGTTCTTTTTTGGCGTGTTGGCTGGCCTTTGCTTCTTGTTGGGCGGGTAGGTTGTGTATCTTAAGGCTTTGTAGCAAGTGATGTTCTGGCTGCAAGGTCAGCTTGGCATAGTCATCTTGCGGTACCTGCGCCTTAAAATCGTTATAAAAAAGACCGCCGGGCGTTGTAAAAACGGTGTGCTTGTTGTGTGTGTAATCTTTGGCATAGTCATCGCAATAAGTATTTTTGGTATCGCCTAAAATTTTTTGTGGAGGTTTGCGGCCTGCGCACAAAGCACTCGTCACGCGTATGGTTTTTTCACCGGTGGTGCCATCAAAAATCATTTGATAATGCGTGATTTTGCCCGTTGCGTGCTTAAAGGGTGCAAAGGGTAACTTGAGTGTCAAAGAATCGTTTGTGGTGATGGCGTGAAATGCCTCAAGGGGCAGCGTAACCGAAAGTTTTACAAAACGTGCACTTTGGGCCATCTGGTTTTTTGCAAGGTCAATGGCATAATTCAGGGCCTTTTTGCCGCGATCAAGCAAAAAGAAAGAGGTTGTATTGGCGTTTTGAAGGGCGTTAGACCACTTTTGCGTGACGGTCCAAAACTTTGTGTCGTTTGCAAAATCATAACTTGATTGATGGTCGTCCGTGCACTGGTAACACGTGTTGTGGTGCTGCATGCGCTCACCTTTTGTATAGGCTGTGTAAGGTGCCCAAAAAGGTTCTGCCGCAAGGCGCCTTAGGGGGCGCTTGAGCGACAGCTTCAGTGTGCGATGGGTGCTGCTTGTATGCGCTTTGTTGTGATAAAGATGTTTTAGTTGAAAGGTCAGTTTTTCGGTTCGTTTTTGATTGAAAATCCAGCCGATGACAAGGCGTGCATCAAAAAAAGATTGCGTTAAGCGCGTGCAAAAGCGATGTGCTTTTTTGTGAAGCCACATTTGTGTGGTTTGGGGTTTGTGGCGCGTGTTTTGTGTAAGGGCTGATGAGGCAATCCAATAGCCCGATCGTCCCAGTGTGGTACCTGCTTTGGGCCACGTTTTTTGCAGTGCTTTGCCGGTAAACGTGCTGACGGCCTTTTGTGGAAACAGCCGTCTGATCGGGTTTTTAAGCGATAAAAAGCCGTGTGCTTTTTGAATCCATTCAGCATCAATGGTCACGTCAAGGGTATCCAGAGGTGGTTTGTGTGCCTTAAGCGAAAAAGATTTTTGGTCATAAGCGTGTGTGATATCGTGCGCCTTTTCGCTTTCAAACAAAGAAGAAAGCGTCGTTTGGTGGGTGATGCGATCGGTATAAAAATGAACAGGGCGTACAAGTGTGATAAGGCGTGGGTCGTTTTCAGACGCGGGCGCAATAAAAAGCGGATCATAAAAAGCGCTTTGTTTGTGCTGTTCTAAAAGCGCATCCAGTTGCTGTGGGTGGCTGGGTGATTGCGCAATCAAGCTAAAGGAAAGGGTGTGGGCATCTTTCTTTGCGGGTGCTTTGTATAACGTGCCGCGAAAAAGACACACCACATCACCATGGCTGGTTTTGATGGAAAGAAAGGCTTGCTTGTTTTCGGCTGTTATGCCCTGCAAGGGTGTGATCACCAAGGCTGTGGCGGGTTCATTTTCTGATTGCGTGAGGGTCAAATGCAGCACGTCAAGATCCACGCGTGCGTGTTTTGCAGCATCGAAAGAGGCCTCTTTTGTGTCCCATGCAAAAAAGAAAGACATGCTGTGCTCCACTTTGTTCGTCTCTTTGATTTTCGTTTGTTTTATTGACCTTCTAAGGCAAATGGCTTACAAAGGAAGGATCGTCATTTCAAAAATCAAAGCTTTATGTTGGCCCGTTTTCTTTCGCTTCGTTTCATGCCCTCGGCTTATTTAAAGGGTGTTTTTTGGTTTGTTTTAGTCTCTTTTGTCAGTGCCTCGAATGATGCGTTGATCAAGTTAACGGGCATGCGTTTAAGCGGTATTCAAATTGCCTTCTTTCGGTTTTTCTTTAGCTGTATAACGTTGTTGCCTTTTATGTTGCGCGATGCCAAAGTGTCGTTTAAAACGGTGCACTGGAAGGTGCATGGCGTGCGTTCGTTTTTCTTGTTTGCAGCGCTGGCGCCTTGGTGTTACGGCGTCATTGCTTTGCCCTTATCGCTGGTGACGACCCTTAGCTTTACAACGCCTTTGTTCACGCTTGTGCTCTCGCATTTTTTCTTAAAAGAATCGATTGGAAAACACCTTGTGGTGGCCACATGTATCGGCTTTGTGGGCATTGTTATCAGTGCCGCACCTACCTCGTTTACCATGAACAATGCGGTTTTTTTGTTGATTGGCTCGACGATTCTTTTTGCCTCGCTTGATATTATGAATAAAAAGCTTTTGATTAAAAACGAAAGTTTGTTGTCGATGCTTTTCTTCTCAGCGCTGGGTACAACGGTGCTTAGTTTTCCGTTTGCGCTTTTAGACTGGTCTATGCCCACTTTGAACGAGCTTTTGATTTTCTTTGTGCTGGGCATTGGGGCCAACTTGATTCTTTATTGCTTGTTGCGCGCGTTTCGTTACTGTGATGTATCATCGTTGCAGCCCTTTCGCTATCTTGAGCTTTTGATTTCCACACTGTTTGGTGTGGTGATTTTTGCCGAGTGGCCCACCTTTTCAACTCTTTTAGGGGCGGCGTGCATTATTCCGGCAACGCTTTATGTGGCGCACAAAGAGGTGAAAAAAGCCGCCGATGCCAGCAAATCAACAGATGCTGAAGCAGAGCCCGAAGCCTTGTCATCCTAAAAGACTCGGCTAAATTTCGGCCAATTCAAGCTGCCACTGGTTTGTCATTTTCCATTCATTGGTTTCAAGGCTAAAGTTCACAAGGTGCATCTTAAGGCGTGGCCGATAACTGACAAAACTGTTTTCCGGAATGGTGTGATGCCATGTTAAATGCCTTTGTGCCTTTTCTGTCTTTAAGGGAAAGGTTTCATCAGGCGTTTCAATCAAGACAGAAAAAGGTGCTGCCAAGCGCGTAAGGGCAATCGCTTTCTGATTTTTGTTAAGGGGCGCGGTCAGCCTCACAAGGCAATCAATCCACAGTGCGTTGGCGTTGGTGAGTTTTTCAAGCGCCGGCGGTGCCAAGTCATGGCCAAAAATTTTAGAGGCATATTTTAAAGGACGCTCTGCAAGATTGATCAGCTTTCCTTCAATGGTGCGCTTTAAACAAGGTGGCTCGGCCAGGGATAACATTTGTCGGCAGGTGCGGCTGCAAAAAAACGGCAGACAGCTAAGCGGTGTTTCGGCGTCTTCCCAAATGCAAAGTTTGCTTTCGTTGATCATGCGTTCTCTCTTTGAGGTTGCCAACAAACAAACGCATTCAGCAAAGTCATCAATTGCTTTGTGTGTGTGTTGCTTCGCTCTTCTTGGTGATCGATGCGCAGAAAAAGCGTTCCCTCTAAGGGCGGCGCGTCATGATTGGCTCCTTTAAAAAAAACTTTAAGGCCGTTTTTTTGAATCAGCGTTTTTTCGATAGGGTGCCACAGATCTTCTTGCACAAAATTTTGGGTGTTCAGCGAAAAAAGCGTCATCTTAAGATCAAAGCATCCCTCGTTAAAACCTGCGTGTGCCTTTTGACCACACAAAACAAGATAAGGAAAATCTGACTCAAGGGGCGCGTGAAAATAAATAGGCAAATGTTGCGTAAAAGGATTTGCAAGAATAGTTTTGCGCACACCAATCAGCGCGTCTTTGACAAAAAGCATAATAGCCTCTAAAAGTGGTTGTGTTTTAAAAGCGTTGTTTGCAACAGCATAAAGCCCGCGTGATTTTGTAAAACAAAAGGGTCACACAAAGGCGTGAGTTTAAGGCGTTGCCACACAAGATGCTGAAGCGTTTTCGCAAAAATCTGCCTTCTTAAAAGAATATTGTACTGTGGTCTTAACATGCCCTCTGAAGGCGCGTACGCACTGTTGCCGCGGGCGCGATCTTTCAAGCCATGGTTTGGCATCACGCGTCCCCACACTGTTTGTTGTCCTGAAGGTTTCAGCTGAAGGGTGCCATCATCCCTTGTATGCTTTTGGCAGAAAAACAGCGTCAGTGGATCATTTAGTGTGTATGTCGTCATCACATGCATGCTGTTCTGTGATAATGAATCCAGGGTTGCATAGTGTGCGTGGCATGACTTTTTGCCGGATCGATGCTGTAGCGGTTGTCATAAATATATGCCACGGTCGAGGTAATGGCATGACACAAGGTTTCAGGAATGTCAGCAGGGGCGTCGCCAAAGCCCGCAGTATATGTAATGGCAACGGTTTTCGGGTCCAGTGCATAGGGCAGTTCTATCTTGGTGGTGTTGCCGTGCTCAATGACCTGATAGTCAGCTTTTTGCAAAACCTTGTTGCCAAGTTTCACTTGCTCAATGGCGATGATGGGGCCTCGGGGTAATCTGATGCGCGTGTTTTTGTTGGTGTAAAGCCACTTTTTTTTCAGAAGCGTTTTGCCTGTTGCTTCTTCAACCCAAGCGGTTGCGGTTTTAATCAACCCCTCAATCAGCAGATCATCGACATCGCTTGTTTGCCGCACATATTCTTTAACGCGTGCCACTTGAATGGGCAGTTCATTTGACTGGTGTAACAGTTTCAGTTTCATTGAAAAAATCCTTCGTGTCACAAAGCGCCGCAAAGGAAGCTCAAAGCTTCCCATGCCCGCTTACCTTTATTCTGAAAAGCTTAAAACCTTCAGTGCTTCGGGGTTGATCACATCGCCGCCCACACGCTTTGTGGTGTAAAATTCGACATAAGGTTTGGCGCTGTAAGGGTCGCGCAAAATATGCACATCTTTGCGATCAACAATGTGATACGCCTGCTTAAAGTTGCCAAAGGCAATGGCGTTTGCGGCCGTGTTCTCTTGAAGCGTTGGCATAAAATCAGTGATATAAACCGGGTGACCCAAAAGGGTGGCCGTTTGTCCTTTGCCTCCAGGCGCCTGCCACAGGTAATGCATTTGATTCGGCTCTTTCAGTTGTTGAACCGCCGATGCGGCAGCGCGCGACATCACCCACACAGCTTTAGCAAGATAGGCCGACTTCAGCGCGCCCACCATATCAAACAATGCATGTGCTGGGTTTTGGTCGGCAAAAGCGCCATTCTTGCCTGTTTTAATCACATCAATTTGAGCGGTGCCATTATGCGAGCCATCAACGTAAGTTAAAAAGCCACGCGGCTTACCATCACCATCGCCTTGAATAAAAGCTTCGGTTTCTTTTTGTGCAATTTGCTCGGTGACTTGTTGCACAATCCAGCTTTCAATGTTAACCAGCGCATCGTCAATAAGCTTTTGTGTGGCTTTGGGGCGCGCATACAACTCGTGCGCTCTGATGCGTATTTTGCGAAAGGCGGGCGTTTGGGTTTCAGGGTGTTCGGCCGTTTCTTTGGCCCAACCGACCTCCATGTCGTTTTGTGAAACAAGGGTTTCTAAAGCATCTGCCGAAATAGAGGTCACGTTGGCGAGCGAGCGAAAAAACGATTGCTCCTTCAAGGTGGTGGCAATGTCATGTGATAGTTGTTGCGGCACAAGGTAGCCGCCGTTGTTATCTTCACTGGTGTGCAGAGCTTTTTGATCCAAAGCAGGTCGCTCTCCTGTTTTAATATAGTGATGAAAAGCTTTGCACGCTAAAGGCTTTTCTGTGGCAACCAAGCTTGGGCGTTTGTGTGCAAGCGTGAAAGCTTTCAGGTTTTGCTCGGTGCGTTCGACGCTTTTTTGCAGATTCTCAAAGTTCTCTTGCTTGCGCTCGATATCATACACCTTTTCACTTAAAACCCCCAGATGTTGAGGGATAGAATCGTTTGCAGTACTGGCTTGTGTCATCTTTTTTTCCTTTTTATGTTGAAGCTTAAAACCAGAACAAAAAACACCTCGATCGTTAAAACAATCCATCAAAACGCTTTTGAGACTTCACATTGGCGATGGTGGCTCCTTGATTGGCCGGAAGGCTGACAATTGAAATTTCAATCAAGTGAAGCTGAAAAATTTTGCGCACCTTAAGATGGCGATCAAAGCAACTGGTGATCGGTTGAAAACCAATCGACAAACCTTTTAAAAGATCTTTTTTCAAAAGCGCATAAACCTCTTGTGCTTTTAAAAGCTCTAAAAGCAGCTGGCCTTTCACATAAAGGCCTTTGTGATCTTCGCAAAGCGTTATCCACTGGCCAATGGGTGTGTCAAGGTGATGGTGCCAAAGCATTAAAGGCCACCTTTGCTGGGTGCGCCACTTTAAAAGCGTGTGCCGAAAAGCGCCTGGCATAATCACATCCTGTTGCAGGTCACGCTCAAACGTGCTGGCGTACCCTTCAAAGCATCCTTCAGTGGACAGCGATTTTGTTTCAAAAGGGCAGCAAAAAAGGGCTTTGTTGTGCATCATTTTGTTGTCGTCGGCACGGCCGGTGCCTTTTGATTGTTCTCTTTTAAAGGTGCGTACCCCATGGCTTCGCGCTTTTCGTTTGTCGTTAAAAAGGTGCACTGATTCATACGCTCCCACGCAATCTCGCGTTTGGCGGCAAGGGGAGGAATGTTGTCGGCATCGTACGTTAAGCGCAGGTTGTCGCCAAAGGGTGGCACAAGCCAGGCGTTTAGTTGGTTGATAATGCGGTCTAACAAGGGCAAAATCGTATCCTCCCAAAGATGCAACCTTGCCTCGCGATAGTTTGAAAAAGTGGCATCGCCGGGTACACCCACCAGCATAGGTGGTACGCCAAAAACTTGCGCAATCTCGCGCGCTGAAACATTTTTGCCTTCGCTAAAATCCATATCTTTGGGTGATAAGCCCATTTCTTTCCACTCAAAGTCGCATTCTACACTCATCATATGCGCGGCATTTTGGCTGCCGCGGTACATATGGCTTAGGTTGTCATGCAAGGTGTCGCGTTGTTCGGCTGATAAAGTGGCCCCTTTGTGACCGCCAAAAAACAAAGCACCCGACGGCCGGCCGCCGTTTTCTAAAAGCGATAAATTATGTTGCGCAACCGTGTTATGGCAAGCAATGGCTTGGCGTGCTGCTGTTAAGGGGCTTAAACCATACCAATCATTGGATGGATGAAACAGTTTTAAGTGTAGCAGTGACGCTTGGCCCGAAAGCGGATCAACGGCAATGTCGCGTGTTTGTCCTTGAACGCTGTATACATATTTTTCGGGCACGCCAAAAGCGCCTGGTATCACGCGTACACGCTCTGGTTGCAAAACGTGCAGCTCTGCAGGTGTGGCCTCATCTTGTGCATTCAAAGATTCAACATAAGCATTGCCCGATAACAAAAGGTGCGAGACAATCGATTCCATAAAAACATTGCTGCCCTGAAAAGGGTTGGGTTGCCTTAACAAATCAAGCAGCGCGTGGTGCGCAACTTTTTCGTTTTGTGCATACAAAACCAACGGCACACTGCCTGTGCTGCGCGCAATCAGGTTGACCGCCCGGTGTACAATGACGTTTCTTTCATAACCGCTTTGAATGGCAGATGCATGGCTTGTGGGCGCAAAAGGGGTTTGATGGGTGGTAAAAAGATGTGTCAGCGCCTTGGGTTTCTTGTAAAAGGGGCGCTTGTACTTTGTGAAAAGGTGTCGTAAGGTTTCCATGAGGATTTCCGTTTCAAGAAAGATGGAAGGCAAAACACCGCAAGTAGCCAAAAGCACAGACTAAGTGACCAGGCCGCGGAACGGGTGTAAAAATTGATTCAGAAACGAGGAACTTGATTAAGAACCGATGGTGAAGAGAGTATCAAAAAGAAACGCAAAAGTCAATATTTTTACCAAAATTTAATAAAAATATAAACACAGACTTAATGTACTTTCCCTATGGCTTGTTTTTTTTATCCAAAATTAATTTGTTTGCAACAGCTTTTTAAAAAAAAGATATTCTCTTTGTGTGCGGTGTGGCTGGCAATCTTTTATGTCAGCTGCGGCTCTTTGGGCGCTGAAATTATTCTTGATGCGTCTGTTGTTCGCCAGCGTGACGTACCAGAGGACATCCAGCAGTGTGATCCGCCAGAAGACCCCTTCGAAGATCTGAACCGTGCCATTTTTGCGTTTAATGAGGGGGTGGATGGGTTTTTGCTTAATCCTGCGCTTGTGATGTACACCTTTTTTGTGCCGCCGCCTGTAAGACGTGGGGTTCAAAATGTGTTTGACAACCTGAACGAGCCGGCCGCGATGGTGAGCCATTTTTTGCAAAGTCGCAACAAAGCCGGCCGTCAAACGCTAGCGCGCTTTTTGATTAACAGCACGCTTGGGTTGTGTGGTTTGTTTGATGTGGCGTCACGTTTGGGGCTGAAGCGACAGCCCAACAACTTTAATACAACGCTTAAACACTGGGGGGTGTCGGCCGGCCCTTACACCGTGTGGCCTGTGTTGGGGCCTTTTTCGATGCGTGACAGCTTTGGGGGGATTATTGACTTTTTCCTTGATCCCTTTAACACTGTAGCGTGGTTCAAGGATGCAACAGTTTTGTTGAACACAAAGGTAGGGATGTTTTACATGATTGAGAAAGAGAAATATTGGAAAGAGCTCCTCTCGCTGAAAGATAGCTCGATTGACTACTACGCAATGGTCCGTTCTCTTTACTATCAAAAACGTCACTGTGGCTTGGCGTCAGAACAAAAACCAAGCTTTTTTATGGCTGATGGCCCCGAACCCTCGATGGATTAAATTTTATGCGATGTGCTTTTTACAAAAAGGCTTCTTTTGTTTTTGTGATGTTTGGTTTTTTGTTGGGGGCAACTAAATCGCTTGTGCCACTTGATGCATCTGTGGTGGCCGCGCAAACCGAGGTGCAAAAGTTTATCAACAGCATGCTTGACCGGGCCGTGTGGGCATTAGAGAAAGAACAAAAAGCAGAACGAGAGCAAGACTTTTTGCAAGTGCTTGAAGATCACTTTGACCACCAAGGGCTTGCGCGCTATATGCTGGGTGGTTTTTATGCGCAGCTTAACGAGGCCCAAAAAGCGCGTTATACCTTTTTGCTGAAAAAATATATGGTCATTTTGTATCTCTCAAAGTTTGACTCTTACGGCGAAAAATTACCGCGAGACAGTTTTACCATGGGGCGCGTTTTTCCATTGCAGCCACAAAACCCCAAAAGTCAGTGGATTGCTAAAACCATGATGCAAATTGAAAACAATGGTCAAAAAAGCACAATCGATATCGATTGGCGCGTTTATCCCACGTCTAAAGGATACAAAATACTTGATGTTTTTATTGAGGGCGTTAGCTTAAGCCAAACAAAACGCGAAGAGTTTGTGGCGGCCGCCGGGCGCGATGGCGTTAATGCCTTTTTAAATCAGCTGGCTGTGCAAGCCAATGTTGCGCCGGCGCCGGGGGGCTAGACAAACGCGTTGTTTTTCCTTTTTTATGGAAGGTAAGTTGTCATAATTCAAAACAAGGTTGCGCACGCTTATGTCCTCTTTTGAGCTGCTTGTTGTTTTTATACTCGCCGGTTTTGTCGGCTATTCTATTGTTTGGCGTATTACGCCGGCGCTGCACTCGCCGTTGATGGCGGTGACCAATGCGGTCTCTAGTATCGTCATTGTGGGTGCGCTGATGGCCTTTGCGCATGCATCGGTGGATGTGGGCTGGCCTTACTTCTGTCTTTTAGGCGCTTTGTTTTGTTGCATGGTGAATATTGTGGGCGGCTTTTGGATGACGCACCGCATGCTAGCAATGTTTCGTAAAACACAAAAGGGAGGGCGCTGATGATCACCATACCTGCGTTCTCTTCGTTGTTTTTAAGTGGCCTTTATCTCTTTGTGGCCGTTGCGTTTATCTTAACACTTCAGGGGCTCACAGCGCTGCATTCAGCCTTTAGAAGCAACATCCTGGGGCTTTTAGCCATGGCGTTGTGTGTTGGTGGTACCG